>JBATDO010000492.1:0-16631 GCA_049663505.1 Sphingorhabdus sp. | reverse complement strand
ATCCTTTCCAGTTCCGCCTGTGGAGGATCGATTCCCAGGGTCTTCACATGGGCAAATTCTTTTTCAACTTGGCAGCGATACTCCTCGATGCCTATCTCGTGGACGAGGATCTTGATCCGCGCCTTGTAGATATTGTCGCGCCGGCCATAACGGTTATACACGCGCAGGCAGGCCTCAATGTAACTCAGCAAGTCGTCCGCCTGAACAAATGGGTTTATTTCCGGGGCAATCATAGGCGTACGGCCCATGCCTCCCCCGACAAAGACCCGCGCGCCGAGTACACCGTCTCGCTTGACGAGTTCAAGACCGATGTCATGCAAGCGCATCGCTGCACGATCCTCTGGCGAAGCGATGACTGCAATCTTGAATTTGCGAGGCAGGTAACTGAACTCAGGATGAAAAGTTGACCATTGGCGGAGCAATTCGGCCCAAGGACGGGGATCTGCCACCTCGTCGGCTGCGGCCCCGGCATATTGATCAGAACTGATATTGCGAATGCAGTTGCCGCTGGTCTGGATGGCGTGCATTTCAACGGTCGCCAGCTCTTCTAACAAGTCCGCGCACTCTTCCAGTTTGATCCAGTTATACTGAATGTTCTGGCGGGTAGTGAAATGGCCATAATCTCGGTCATATTTGCGCGCGATATGCGCAAGCATCCGCATCTGACGGCTGTCAAGGGTGCCATAGGGAATTGCGACACGCAACATGTAGGCATGCAGCTGTAGGTACAAACCATTCATTAACCGCAATGGCTTGAACTGGTCTTCAGTGATTTCTCCGGCAATGCGGCGATTGACCTGGTCCCGAAACTCATCAACACGTGTTTTGACTATTACATGATCATATTTGTCGTATTTATACATATCAGATTATCCAGTCGCCAGCAGCCGGGTCGGCGGGTCTTAATGTTAGGTCAGGCCGAACGGTTGGGCCAAGCGCGCGAACACGGTCTTTGATATGAGCTGGGCGAGGACCTTCAACTGTTGAGATCGCATCGATAATATAGGGAGCATTGACGCGGCGTGCACCTTCTTCAGCCTGCAATATTGCTTCGCCATTTTCGCCGACATCGGCTGCATCTTCAACGTGAATGGACCAGCCGCTACCAGTCCACCAAGTCACTGCACCTGAGCCCAAATCATTTCCAGTTAGCAGTTTCATGCAATTTTCTCCGCCTGCTTTGCATATGAGAGCAGTTTGTCTTGTGCATCTGACTTCAGGACGACTTCGCCCACGATGATGATTGCCGGGCTGCGAACCTGTTCACGTTCGATCATGTCACCGAGGTCTGTAAGCAGGGTGCGTAGTGCCCTGGATTGGGCGCGCGTGACTCTCTCGAGCACAGCAACTGGCGTGTCAGGAGATACCCCGTCAGAAATGAGCTTTTCAGTGATGTCAGCAGCCGTCGCGACCCCCATGTAGATGACAAGTGTTCGGCCCTTGCCCGCAAGACCAGACCAATTCTGATCGGTCAGGCCCTTGCACTGGCCAGCCACAAAACTGACAGCGCTTGATGCATCGCGGTGCGTGAGGGGCAGCATTGCCTCCGCGGCACCGCCAATGGCTGCTGATATTCCCGGGACAACTTCAACGTCGATCGCTGCTGCGCGACATGCCTCTGCTTCCTCACCGCCACGCCCAAAAATGAAGGGGTCTCCTCCCTTCAGGCGCAAAACAATTCGTCCAGCGCTTGCCTCGCGGATCAAGATTGAGTTGATTTCGTCCTGGGGAACAGAATGCTTCGAACGGCTCTTGGCCACCGAAATGAGCCTTGCTGCTGGATTTACGATTGCCATGATTGCATCATCGACCAACCCATCGTGGACGACGACATCGGCGCGACCGATCAGCCGTGCAGCCTTCACCGTCAACAATTCAGGATCACCGGGACCTGCACCCACTAAATAGACTCGTGCTTTTTCCATGCATGTTACTTGCCGCTTGCAGGTTGCGGTTTCAAATCAGGATATGTTGGCTTGGACGTAGCAGAACTTTAGGCGATCAGTTTTCCGGTGGGGTCGCGGTGGTTTCGTCGTCTTTCAAACCAATCCCGATCATCGCCTTGGGAACCTCATTTTCCGAAGACACAACGGGATATGCACAATAATCGGCAGCATAATATGCGCTTGGCCTGTGGTTGCCCGAAAGACCAATTCCTCCAAAAGGTGCTGCGGAGGAGGCGCCATTGGTCGGGGCATTCCAGTTTACGATACCAGCGCGGCTATTTGCCCAAAACTCGTCATATTGCGCAGCAGTCCCCCCAATTAGTGAGGCCGATAATCCAAAACGGGTGTTGTTGGCTTCATCTATTGCCGCGGCAAAATTTGAAACACGAATGACCTGTAGCAGCGGTCCGAACAGTTCGATATCTGGGCGCTCCACCATATCGGTGACATCAATGATCCCCGGTGCCAGGAATGGACGGCCTTGAATAGGCACCTGCATATGCTTGATTGGGCGTCCGCCACGGCTCATCAATGCAAGAAAGCTCTCAACGAGGTTATCACAGGCTTCGTTGTCAATCACTGGCCCCATAAACGGAGGCGGCTCTCCATGCGGATCACCTATCACCAAGCGATCGGTGATTTTTTTGACTTCACCCACCACGTGATCGTACATGTCGTCCTTGACGATCAGGCGGCGCGCTGCCGTGCAGCGCTGCCCTGCGCTCAAAAATGCTGACTGTACAACCAGTACTGCCGCACTGTGAATGTCCCGCGTGTCCCAGACAATGATTGGATTGTTGCCACCCATTTCAAGTGCAAGGATCTTGTCGGGCCGGTTTGCAAATTGTCGATTGAGTGCAATGCCAGTCTGGGCGGACCCGGTAAAAAGCAGGCCGTCGATATCGGGATGGGCTGACAAGGCCTTACCCGTATCCGGTCCGCCCTGTACCACCCGTACAACACCTTCGGGTATGCCTGACTTGTGGTAATATTCGATGAGCATTTGTCCCACCGCAGGTGTTTTTTCTGATGGCTTGAAGACGATGGCATTGCCTGCAATGAGCGCTGGAATTATATGGCCGTTAGGTAGATGTGCTGGAAAGTTGTAGGGACCCAACACGGCCAATACGCCGTGTGGCTTGTGTCGCAGCGCACTCCGGCTTCCAGCCTTACCGTCCAACCGTCGTTGCGACGTCCGGTCGGCATAAGCACGAACAGATATATCCACCTTGTTGACGACAGATTCAACTTCGGCCCGGGCTTCCCACAAGGGCTTCCCCGTCTCGCGAGCAATCAAATCGGCGAATATTTCAAGGTCTGCACGAACCCGATTGGCAAATCCTCTTACTCGCTCGATCCTGTCAGACAGGGGTGCTGCGGCCCATTTTGGCCAAGCTGTACGCGCCAATGCCACTTCAGTATCAACGTCGCTCACAGGTCCTCGCCAAAGCTGCGCGCCTGTTGCAGGTTCGAATGATTTGAGTTCGGACAAGGCTTTATCTTCTGCCAAAGGACTAATTTTAACTTCACTATAAGTGGCATGGTACAGTTTTACATCAAGTAAATTCACCTTGTAAAATCGCGGATTTACACAGTGTTGCGATGGGCGCTCCCCATTCGGCGAATGTCCTCGATCTTGGCGCGCAACGGACACCAATCATCGCGCTCTGATATGGCGCTCCAGATTTCTTCGACTTCGTCGATCAACATTGAACAAGGAACGGGGTCTGACCAGTATGGATGCGTTGCCGTGCCGCGATGCTCGTAATTTGACAATATGTTCCGAAAATTTTGGATTGCCTCGCTGTCGGCATCTCCGATCGGCAATCGGCCTCCTCTATGCTGATGGAAAAATTGATCAATGGGTATGCGATGGCGGGCCATCAAGCGTTCGCCTGCCTCGACCAGTTGCCGATCAAGGTCTGGACCTTGTGACTCCACGCCCAGCCGCCAAAGAAAGCGCTTGATGATCGCCGCCTGAAACAAGGTGGGAAAGCGTTCGAGCGCTTCAACCAGTCCTGGTGCTTCACATATCAAGCGTAGTGAGACGGCAAGTTGGCCCAGGTTCCAGTGCACAGCCTCTGCCTGGCGTCCAAAGGCGTAAAGTCCGTTTTCGTCGAAATAGGCAGCCGTGAACCGAGGATCCCAATATTGTGTGAATCGCCAAGGGCCGTAGTCGAAACTCTCGCCGGTGATGTTGATATTGTCGCTATTGAGTACGCCATGCACAAATCCAGCAACCATGTAAGACGCGGCAAGTTCTGCAACGTTTTCGACCACCAGATTGAGCATTTGTGTCGCAGGACTTGCATCCGGCACTTGCTCAAACAAATGCGCAAGGCAATAGCCGACAAGATGCTCCATCATCGCCTTGTCGCCTTCAGCAGAGATACGCTGGAACGTGCCAATGCGGATGTGTCCATGGCTCAACCTCACCAGCACAGCAGATCGAGTTGGGGAGGGCTCGTCTCCGCGCATGAGTTCTTCTCCGGTCTCGACAAGCGAAAAGGATTTTGAAGTATTGACCCCGAGTGCGTGGAGCATTTCTGTTGCCAAGATCTCGCGCACACCACCTTTTAGCGTTAGCCGACCGTCACCGCGTCTGCTGTAAGGAGTGGTTCCGGACCCCTTGGTCCCAAGGTCGAGCAGCCGGCCAGAGCCATCACGCAACTGGGCGAATAGAAAACCGCGACCGTCGCCTATCCCCGGATTGTAAACCCGGAACTGGTGCCCATGATAACGCAGCGCCAATGGTTCGCTCATGTTGCCCGGTAGCGGATCGAACCTGCCAAAATGCTTTGTCCAATCGGTATCGCTGAGGTGATCCAACCCTACTGTTGCTGCCCAGAAATCATTGCGAAACCGCAATATTGTTTTTGGAAAGTCAGCAGCCTTTACCACGTCACCGATTTTTCCAGGCGAGCAGGCTTCTGCAAAAAAATTGGAGATTTTCGGATCAGGGCGGTAGGGGGAAGGCGAGATGTTGATTTGCATGGCCGTCATTTGAGCCGTGCGTGATGGAAAGGCAAGCATGGCAGCAGTTCGTATCTTGCATTTGCACAGCAGTTTTAACCTCGGGGGGCAGGAAGCGCGCACGACGCGGCTCATGAACCATTTTGGCGATCAGGCCGAGCATCACGTCCTGTCTGCCGTTCCGAATGCGCTCGGCGCGCGCGATGCAATAGACAAGCGTATCAAGGTCAGCTTTCCCGGGGATGACGCACCGTCGCTGGCCGGGATGCCAGCCATGAGGCGCTACCGAGCCCTTGCGAACTACATGAAAAAATTTCATCTGGTGCTCAGCTATAACTGGGGATCGATGGACGGAGTGATGGCTCACACTTTGCTGTCGCGTAGCATGGGGCTGCCACCGCTCATCCACCATGAAGACGGTTTCAATCACGATGAGATCGATCGTTTGAAGAAGAGACGCAACTGGTTCCGCACAATTGCGTTGCAACGGGCAAATGCCTTGGTTGTCCCTTCGAAGACACTGGAACATATCGCGCGGACAATCTGGCACCAGCCGCTCGACAAGATATGTCGCTTTCCCAACGGCATTGATACTGATCATTTTAACCGAAGGCCCCAACGCGGATCGTTTCCCGGATTTCAAAAACGAGACGGTGAGATCGTGGTGGGCACGATAGCCGGTCTGCGCACTGTAAAAAACCTCCCCCGACTGGTGCGGGCAGTTGCTGCGGCCGGCCCAAACATTCGCCTGGCAATTGCAGGGGAAGGACCAGAACGCGCCACCATAATGGCTGAGGCGCAGCGATTGGGCATTGCTGACCGTGTAATGATGCCTGGTTTTCTGCGCGACCCGGCACGATATATTCGATTATTTGATATTTTTGCCTTATCATCCGACAGTGAACAATATCCAATTTCGCTGGTCGAAGCGATGGTGAGTGCTATTCCTGCTGTATCGACCGATGTTGGAGATGTCCGCCATATCGTTGCCAAGGAAAATCGGCCCTTTGTCGTTGCTCGCGAGGACGAATCCGGGCTAGCCAATGCCATCCGTGTGTTGGCGCAGGATGTCCAATTGAGGCAAGTCATTGGCGATGCGAACCGCTTTGTAGCTTGCTCCCAATATGACGAGAGCACGATGTTCGCGCGTTATCGCCAGCTATACGGCTCTGCGATGAAACGCGCCGATTTTGCGCGACAATCATGAATCTTTGCGATAGCGGAAAAAATTGCGGACGTGCTCAAAGCGCGCAATTTTAGACATAGGGGTCGTGTTTGTGTTTAAGGGTCTGAAACCCATAGTTTATGGTGGCCGTGAAGTCTGGCCCCTTGTTGAGGGTGGTAAAGGTGTTGCTGCCACGAATCACGCAAGTTCGGGTGCTTGGGCCGCCGCGGGCGGCATAGGCACAGTCTCGGCAGTGAACGCCGACAGCTATGATGAAAACGGGGAGATGATTCCCCAGGTTTTCCACGGCAAGACCCGTGCTGAAAGGCATGAAGAACTGGTCGAATATGGTATTCGCGGCGGTATTGCCCAGGTCCAGCGTGCCTATGACATTGCAGGTAGTAATGGAGCGATCAATATAAACGTCCTCTGGGAAATGGGCGGCGCACAACGTATTTTGCACGGCATTCTTGAACAGACCAAGGGCATGGTAACAGGCGTAACGTGCGGCGCTGGCATGCCTTACAAACTCTCCGAAATTGCTGCGCAATACGGCGTTTATTATCTTCCCATCATCAGTTCGGCGCGCGCATTTCGCGCACTGTGGAAACGTGCATATCACAAGGTACCCGAGTGGCTGGGTGCGGTAGTGTATGAAGATCCTTGGCTCGCCGGCGGCCATAATGGCCTGTCCAATGCCGAAGACCCGCGAAACCCGGAAGATCCCTTTCCTCGTGTCAAGGCATTGCGCGACGTCATGCGCCAAGAAGGCATATCAGATGAGCTGCCGATAATCATGGCAGGAGGTGTCTGGTATTTGCGAGACTGGGAAAATTGGATCGACAATCCGGAACTGGGCCAAATTGCATTCCAATTTGGAACTCGCCCTTTGCTGACCAAGGAAAGCCCCATTCCTGAAGGCTGGAAAAACGCGCTGACTCAAATTCCAGAAGACGGCGTATTGCTCCACAAATTTTCACCCACTGGCTTTTATTCGAGCGCTGTGATCAACCCATTCCTAGAGGAACTACAAGGGCGCTCCGATCGCCAGATTCCTTATGTAACTGCGCCAACAGACGAAAACAGCGCTCAGCTTAACGTGGGTGTCAAGGGCAAGAATTTCTGGGTAACGCCAGCCGACCTGATGCGAGCCCGTGAATATCATGCACGAGGCTTCACAGAAGCACTCAAAACGCCTGACGATACGCTGGTGTTCGTTACCCCACCGTCGCGGGATGTTATCCGCAAGGACCAGACCGACTGCATGGGATGCCTGTCACATTGCGGCTTTTCATCATGGAAGGACCATGACAACAATTCAACTGGACGTCTTGCCGATCCGCGCAGTTTCTGTATCCAAAAAGCCCTTCAAAATATTGCGCACGGCGCACCAATCGATGAGAATTTGATGTTTGCGGGACATAGCGCCTATCTGTTTGGCAAGGATCCCTTTTATTCAAATGGCTTCGTTCCAACAGTCAAGCAGTTGGTTGACCGGATTCTCACAGGCGACTGAGCACGCCCAAAGGCGAATATGCCTTTAGCCCGGCTCTATTGCTTGGCTGCCGAGCGATGAGAAATGTTGTGTAGGGCTGCGGGATAAACGCTTTGTTGACCTTCTTGGACTATGATTGTCACGAGAGGGTGTTGATGGGGTATTTGACGTCGCAATATCGAAAAGTAGTCCCTGCTCGGATCGAGCAGCGCGATGCCGTGCGCCATCCGGTGCTGCTGCAAAAGGCCACAATCAGGCGACATGCCAAGCATCCGGTTGAGGCCCGTCTTGTTGATCTGTCCATTTATGGTTGCCGAGTACTGATCGAGGGAAGCTTTCAGATTGGCGACCGCTTATGGTTACGCTTAGCTGGGAGCAGCCCAATCAGTGCGACCACTGTTTGGGTAGAAGGGGACCGGCTTGGGTGTCGCTTCGACGAGGCGCTGGATAGAAGGCTGTTCAGAGAACTTACCCTCCACGGCGGTTGAACCTTTTCGGCTGTATCCCATCGGCCCGGAGAGCCAGTGAGATCTGGGATAGCCGTATTTGTTTCATGGGCAAGCCAGTGGGAATGAATGCAAACTTACGCCTGGCGCTTGGGCGATTCGGCCCCATCACGTAATATGTGGTGCGCGTGGACAGGCTATCATGAATATCAAGTGATACGGCAGTTGGTTTGCCTGATTGTTATCTTTAGGTCCTGTCAAACCTAGAGGGCAGCCCATGGGAGTTGATTTCCTCCCTACGAGATTAACTGCGCCCTATAATAAGTTGGCCGGATGAACCTCGGCGTTTTGCACCATTTTCGAGCAAATTTTTAATCATAACGCTGCATGCCTCAATCAAAATCCCAGGCCCTTTCGCCGTGGCTTGCAATGTCGAGGCCATCGCGCTCCTGATCTTCGTTGACGCGCATTGGGAGCAGCATTGCCACCATGTATCCAACGACCAGTGTGACGACTGCCGAATATACAGCAACTATGGCGACTCCCTTGAGCTGCAACCATATTTGCGAGGCCATGCCTGCACCTTCCGCATAACCTACACCTCCAAAGCTCTCGCTTGCGAAAATTGCCAGAAGCAACGCACCCATCATGCCGCCCACACCGTGCACCGCAAAGACATCAAGTGAATCGTCGATCTTTAGAGTTCCCTTGATCAAGCCCACGAACCAGAAGCAGACCATCCCGGCAAGTATTCCCATAATGACTGCACCTCCAGGACCAACGGTTCCCGCAGCAGGAGTGATCGTGGCCAAGCCTGCAACTGCTCCCGTGGCAAAACCAACGGCGGTAGATTTACCAACCTTGATGCGTTCGATGACCAGCCAGACAAGGGCCGCAACCGACGCCGCCAAATGGGTGTTTATAATCGCGCTGGCGGCCGCGTCGTTGGCCGCCAATGCCGAGCCCCCGTTGAAACCGAACCAGCCAACCCATAGCAGCCCGGCACCGGCAACAGTTAATGCAGGACTGTGAGGGAGCATCAATGTCTTTGGAAATCCAATGCGTTTTCCAAGCATCAATGCGACCACAAGTGCAGAAACTCCCGCCGACGTATGAACGACGATTCCGCCGGCAAAATCAATTACTCCTTGCTCGGCCAGGAAGCCGCCGCCCCAGATCCATCGGGTGACGGGTACATATACCAAGAGCGACCAAAGCGCACTGAAGGCCACAACCCACCCAAAACGGGCACGCTCCACCCAAGCGCCCACAATCAGGGCAGGCGTGATGATTGCAAAGGTCATCTGGAACAAGGCAAAGGCCAGTTCACCTATCGATTGATCCTCGCGTACCGAATCCAGCAGGCCATTGAACATGAAATTATCGGGCGAACCAATGTAGGCATTGCCATTGACCGAAAAGGCAAGGCTGTAACCCACCGTAATCCAAATGACAGAAGTGATCGCTGCGACCGCACCGCATTGCACGAGAACTGACAGAAAATTCTTGGCGCGTACCAGCCCTCCGTAAAATAGTGCCAAGCCAGGAATTGTCATCATGAGCACCAGTGCAGAAGCAGTGAGAATCCATGCGCTGTCGCCACTATCTGGTTCTGGTACAGACACCAGTGCATCCTGCGCAAACGCTGCAGCTGGCATCAGCGCACTCCATACAACAAGAAATCTGACCAAATTCCAGACCATTTTCTGCTCCCGCCCCCGCTCTGTTTTCGATCAGCTTCCTAGGCCAGCAAGGGGGGATGCTCAATCGGAAAATTTCGGGTTTGGATCAGTTTTCGAAAGAAAATTACGCTTACTCCCATCCTTCGAGGACTTGATCATGGGGTCTGTGGCCATCTGCCCAAACACGGATGTTCGTTATCACCCGTTCCCCGGATGCCTCGCGTCCCTCGAAGGTGGCGCTGCCCAAATGGGGCAATAGGATAACGTTGGAAAGGGCCAGGAGCCTTGGATCCACGGCAGGTTCATGTGTATAGACATCCAGCCCAGCACCAGCAATGCGCCCCGCCTGCAAGGCGTCAATCAAAGCATCCTCGTCGACCAGTTCACCGCGCGAGCTGTTGATCAAATAAGCTTCGGGTTTCATCAGGGCGATGCGTTGTGCATTTACCAACTTGTCGGTGTCAGCGGTCAGAGGACAATGCAACGAAATGATGTCAGCGCGCGCCATTAGGCGATCAAGGTCTGGTTCAAAGATGATGCCCAGCTCGTCTTCGACGCTTGCCGGAAGCCGGTTGCGCTTATTATAAAGGATGTCCATGCCAAATGCCTTGGCGCGCTTTGCAACGGCTTCACCAATTCGGCCGAACCCGATTATACCCAACGTCTTGCCTCCAATACGGTGCCCGAGCATCCCGCTTGGTCGCCAACCATCCCATTTACCAGAGCGCATCAGCTTCTCGCCTTCACCAAGACGGCGCGGGACGTTAAGAATGAGGGCCATCGTAAGATCGGCGGTGTCATCTGTGAACACGCCTGGGGTGTTTGTCACAATGATGCCCTTGGCCTTGGCGGCGGCAAGATCAATGTGATTTACGCCTGCGCCATAGTTAGCAATCAACTTGAGGCGCGCAGGCGCTGCATTGATGAGTTCAGCATTGATGCTGTCGGTTACAGTCGGAACCAGAACATCGCAATCTGACATTGCTTCAGTCAATGCGGCTAGGTTCATTGGCACATCATCTGCGTTGAAACGCGCATCAAACAATTCATTCATCCGCAACTCGATCTGCGGCAATAGCTTGCGGGTGACAGATATGCGCGGGCGCTCGATGCGAGATAATTCAACCATGGTTCACGAGTAGGGCTGATTTTACGATCTCGTCAAGTCACGAAGGTTGCACTGTCGGTACAGCTTACACTATAGAGTCACTCGATAAGGTAACGCTATGGCAATGCAGATAAAATCGGTAGTGGTTTCTCTTGTGACATGCTTGACGCTGCTCGGGGGCGCGTCTGCGATTGCACAGAGCCAACAAAAGACGCCGTATTGGGCCTCAATTGACGAAGCCGAGGCGCGGATGCGAACGGGGCCGAGTACAGAATTCCCCGTGAAATGGGTTTACAAGCGCCAACATTTGCCAGTCAAGGTGGTAGCTGTGCACAGCGTTTGGCGAAAGGTCGAGGACCCCGATGGGGATCAGGGCTGGATGCACGTGAGGTTACTTAGCCCAAAACGTTCAGCTGTTGTCATTGGGAACAATATTGGCGCATTGCGCCAAGCGCCTGAAGCCACTGCTCGAATTGCCTGGCGGGTGGAACCAGGCGTCGTGGGACGCATCGACGAATGTGAAAAAGGGTGGTGTCTGTTCGACAATGCCGGAAGGCATGGCTACATCGAAGCGGATCGTCTCTGGGGAGATGAAGTCCTCTAGCCGACTGAGTAGAGAGGCGCGAACCATGAAGAAGTCGACATTAATTGTAGCAGTCTCTCTTATGCTCATGTCGATGCCAGGCTCAGCAAGTGACGACCAAGTCGGATTTCCCGATTGGATGACAGGTGCCTGGGTGCACGCCGAGGGCGAGAACTGGGCCGACGAATATTGGACGCCGGCCAAGGCTGGGATGATGATCGGCGCAAGCCGATCGGGCAAAGGCGAAAAACTCCTGTTCTGGGAACATATGCGCATTGAACGTGAAGCTGACGGCAGACTGGTATTTTGGGTGATTACATCAGACCAGGAGCCGACCCGATTTGTCGCAGTGAGGGCGGGACAGGGCGAAATCATTTTTGAGAATTCACGACATGGATATCCGCAGAAGATTCGGTATTGGCGCGAGGAAAACAGGTTGAAGGCTCAGATCTCGCTCATTGATGGCAGCAGGGCAGTGGATTTTGCTTTCTCGCAGAGCGGCCAATGAACATTTTCCAGTCGGGTGGCATATTACCTCAAATGTTCAACAGGCAACTGCTATGGTCTCTCTCGGTTTAGGGATTATTAACGATGTTTCTCTAGCTTTCCAATGATGCATTTTTCGACCAATATTGTTCTGGTTAAACCGGTTTTGTGGCCAAAAACCCTGTCGCCTTACATGGTGCTCGGAATTGTTTTGGGTGTGGTAATGCCATTGGTTTCGGCGATGATCTACCCAACTTACATGCATCGCATGCCGTCACCGTGGGTGGAATGGACAAGGCTCCTGGAACTGCCGTTTGTCATTTGCGAAATACTCGTGATTCACTGGGCATTGCGCAATGGAATGAATTCAATCGCAATTTGGCGCTCGCTGCCAAATGATATCAAGATTGCGTCCGTCTTGCTGTTTGTAGGCGTGTTTGTCAGCACCATATTGATTTCTGCCAATCCGCTCACATCCATCGCGATCTCGCTTGCCACCTGCATTCATGTGCTCTTTGCTCTCGCCGTCTTTCATATCGTAGGGCAATCCTCTCTGGATGATGTATCCGCGCTGATATATGGTCTCGGGGCTGGGCTGTTGTCGCTCGCCGCCTTGACCGCTTTCCGCTTTGGATTTCCGCCTCTTGCCTCCCAAGTCCCAGGAGGTGTGATCGAGTGGTCAAGTGCACTTCCCGGCTTTATCAACGTTCGGCATTTTGGCTCGTGGACCGGTGCCGTTGCAGCTGCATTTGTTACAAAATTGCTCTTTGCAGGGCCCAAGCAACGCCTGTCCTGGCCGCACTTCTTCTATTTTGTATCTGCCACCATGACCGTCTGGTCAGGTACAAGGGCTGCAATAATGGCACTCTTGGTAACTGCCGCACTCCTTGTTGCAATCCGGCGGGAAATACCCAGTTTTCGGGCAGTCTCCATAGTTGCTGCATTGACCGGCGCTGCCTTGACGACGGCATGGTTGCTGCTTCCCTACGATGATCCGTCGTTTCTGCTATACAGGGCAGGAGCAGGTTTAGAGGCGAACGAAATCACCAGCGGGCGGACGCTGCTTTGGACAGCAACTTTTTCCAAGTGGCTTGAATCGCCATTGATCGGTTGGGGTTCAGGATCTGTCTTTTGGGAAGTCTATGCGGGATGGCCGCATACCCAGCCGCACAATGCCATCCTCCAGTTTTTGATTTCCTGGGGAATCGTGGGGGCCACAGGTGGCTTGTGGCTGCTGGGCCGCGCTACCGTCGCTGCAAGCAAAAGCGCTATTCGGCAACCTAGTTTTCAGCCACTACTCGCGATCTTATTCGCCTTGCTGATCATGAGCCTGGTGGAAGGGATGCTCCACTATCCGCGCTTCATCATGCTTATAATGTTGCTGTTTGCAGTGATCTTGTCGCCGAATAGGGCAAAGCAAGAGCAGAGCACTTAACCCTCTTCCACGTGCTCTGCCAAAACCGTCAGGCCGTTTTCATTGACCTCGGCAAATCCACCAGTGATCATGAGTTTCTCTGGCACAGCGCCTTGCGAGCCATAGATTTCCAACGCAGCGTTACTGCGAAGTGTACTCATCACCGGCGCGTGGCCTTCCAGCACACCGAAATCACCCTCAGTTCCCGGTACGACGACCATGTAGACGTCGTCCGAGCGGAAGAGGCGCTCTGGAGTCACCAGTTCGAAGTGCAATGCCATGGTTGCTTACGCCGCGTCAGCAGCGAGCTTGGCTGCCTTTTCGACGACTTCGTCGATGCCACCAACCATGTAGAAAGCGGCTTCGGGAAGGTGATCATATTCACCATCAACGACGGCTTTGAATGACTTCACGGTGTCTTCGACGGCCACGAATTTTCCAGAGATCCCAGTAAACACTTCTGCAACGTGGAAGGGTTGCGAGAGGAAACGCTGGATCTTGCGTGCGCGGCTCACGATCAACTTGTCGTCTTCGGAGAGCTCATCCATTCCCAGAATCGCAATGATGTCTTGCAAGGACTTATATTTTTGGAGCGTTTCTTGAACACGGCGCGCCGTGTCATAATGCTCCTGGCCCACGATCGACGGCGTCAGGACGCGCGAGGTCGAGTCGAGCGGATCAACTGCTGGATAAATACCCAGTTCCGAGATGGCCCGGTTTAGTGTGGTCGTTGCATCCAAATGGGCAAACGATGCAGCAGGAGCAGGGTCAGTCAAGTCATCTGCAGGAACGTAGATTGCTTGAACAGATGTAATCGATCCCTTGTTGGTCGACGTGATGCGCTCTTGTAGAGCGCCCATGTCGGTTGCCAATGTCGGCTGATAACCCACAGCAGAAGGAATGCGACCCAGAAGCGCGGACACTTCGGAACCTGCCTGCGTAAAGCGGAAGATGTTGTCGACGAAGAAGAGCACGTCCTGACCTTCCTGGTCACGAAAATACTCCGCAATCGTGAGACCTGACAACGCAACGCGCGCACGCGCACCTGGAGGTTCGTTCATCTGGCCGAATACCAATGCAACCTTTGAGCCTTCTGGCGTCGGGTTACCGTCCTTGTCCTTGGCGATAACACCGGCATCAAGGAACTCGTGGTAAAGGTCGTTACCTTCACGCGTACGTTCACCAACGCCCGCGAAAACCGAAGTTCCACCATGGCCCTTAGCGATATTATTTATGAGTTCCTGGATCAGCACTGTTTTGCCAACGCCGGCGCCGCCGAAAAGGCCAATTTTGCCGCCCTTTGCATAAGGCGCGATCAGATCGATCACCTTGATGCCGGTGACGAGAATGCTTGTCTCTGTCGACTGGTCGACAAACAAGGGCGCTTCTGCATGGATGGGGGCAGTGGTTGCAGCATTTACAGGACCGCGTTCGTCAATCGGTTCACCGATGACGTTGAGAATGCGACCAAGAGTCATTGGTCCGACAGGAACGCGGATCTGCGAACCCGTGTCGCGAACTGCCTGGCCACGGGTAAGGCCTTCGGTTGCGTCCATTGCGATTGTGCGGACGGTGTTCTCGCCGAGGTGCTGGGCAACCTCCAGAACGAGACGGTTACCATTGTTCTCGGTTTCAAGTGCCGAGAGAATGGCAGGCAAAGTCCCCGTGAAGGTTACATCGACGACAGCACCGATGACCTGGCTGATGCGACCGGTCGCGCCGGTCATATTTGCCTTGGTAGCGCCTGAGCCTGCCTTGGGAGCAGGGGCCTTCTTCGGCGTCGCGGCCTTAGGAGTAGCGGCTTTTGCAGCGACTGCAGCGGCCTTGGGGGCAGCGACCTTTGGTGCTGTGGGTTTCTTCGGGGCGGTTGCCATGTCTTCGTTCCTTGCCTGTAAGTCTGCTTAGAGCGCTTCCGCGCCTGCGATAATTTCGATGAGTTCAGTGGTAATCGCTGCTTGACGCGTGCGGTTATACTGGATGGTAAGCTTGTTGATCATTTCGCCCGCATTGCGCGTTGCATTGTCCATTGCGGTCATCTTCGACCCTTGCTCAGATGCGGCATTTTCACGATTGGCACGCAGTAGCTGGACCGCGACGTTGCGTGGCAACAGGTCTGCAAGAATTTCCTCTTCGTCGGGTTCATATTCAACCGAAGCGGAAACTCCCGCGGCACTGTTAGGTTCAGCAATCGCAACCGGCATAAGCTGGATATCGGTTGGCACCTGGGTCAATACGCTTACGAACTTCGAAAACAGCAAATGCGCCACGTCGAATTCACCTGCTTCGTAGCGGTTATTCAGGTCTTCGGCATAACCTTGGACATCAGAAAAGCTCAGTTTGCCCAGATCGCCGGGCTCAATGCTGTTGATGATGTCGCTGCGGTAGGTCCGGGCGAGTTGATCCTTGCCCTTCTTGCCAATGGTATAGAATTTTACCGTCTTGCCTTCGGCTAACAGGGCTTCTGCCTTCTTGCGGGCCAGGCGAACAATGTTGGTGTTGAATGCGCCTGCGAGGCCTTTATCCGAAGTGGCGACCACCAGAAGGTGAACCTGGTCCTTGCCGGTGCCAGCCAACAGTCTTGGAGACTGTGGGCCGACGGTTACTTTCGATGCGATGCTCGCGACCACGCGCTCAAGGCGTTCGGCGTAAGGGCGCGATGCTTCTGCTGCTTCCTGCGCTCGGCGCAGTTTTGCAGCGGCGACCATCTTCATCGCCTTGGTGATCTTCTGGGTCGACTTGACCGAGTTGATCCGGATTTTAAGAGCCTTTAAGCTGGCCATTTAAGCGTCCGATCAGGCAAAATTCTTCGTGAACTTGTCGAGTGCTGCCATCAGCGCCTTCTTGCTGTCGTCGCTGAAGTCGCGGCTGTCGCGAATTCCCTTCAGGATGTCGGCATGGTTGGCGCGCAGGTCTGCAAGCATTGCTTCTTCATAACGCGTGACGTCTGAAGCGGGGATACCGTCGAGATAGCCGTTGGTCCCAGCAAAGATTGAGCAGGTCTGCTCTTCAAAAGGCAGTGGCGAAAATTGCTTTTGCTTCAACAATTCTGTCAACCGCGCTCCACGGTTCAACAACTTCTGCGTCGAGGCATCGAGGTCTGAGCCAAACTGCGCAAATGCAGCCATTTCGCGATACTGTGCAAGCTCGAGCTTGATTGAACCAGAGACCTTCTTCATCGCCTTTGTCTGCGCGGCCGATCCCACACGGCTCACCGAGAGACCCACGTTGATTGCCGGACGCACGCCCTGGTAGAACAGGTCCGTTTCAAGGAAAATCTGGCCGTCGGTGATCGAAATCACGTTGGTTGGAATATAGGCTGACACGTCCCCTGCC
>JBATDO010000491.1:0-4068 GCA_049663505.1 Sphingorhabdus sp. | reverse complement strand
ATGTAGAACTTATTGCACACCATGCACCAGAGGGGATCGATTTCGATGCCATGTTTAACCATCGCCATCCAGTTGCATTGATCGATGGCGGCATACTCGCCAGCGCTTATGCAAAGCCCGTGATCGATGTTAATTCTGTCCACTACCAAGGTATTGGAAGGCTTGCAGAAGGCTTATTCGCCGAGGCGTACTCGCCCGATGGGCTAATTGAAGCCTTCAGTGCGCGCCCAAACGGAGCCCCGCTTCTAGCGGTTCAGTGGCACCCTGAATGGGATACCGCCACTAACCCTGGCTCCCAAATCTATTTTCAGTTGCTGGGAAAGGCTCTAAGAGGCGAGATGTGAATACTAAGATCACCAAGTATAATCGATACCAAGCGCGAATAGGGTTCTCACCCTGAATGATCGCGTGGGGCAGCACAAGCTCGCCTGGATGAACCGCTCATCCGTTTTAGCGCCTGTTGGAGCGCAATAATCCAAACCAAATGATTGCCCTTTGAAGCCATGGGCACAGCACATGAGCAGGAACCAAAAATCATGCCCCGCAACTACGACATAGCAGAACTCAAACGCCTCGACATTGCGCATCATTTGCCTGCACAGGCCGATTGGCAAGAAATTGAGGATCTAGGCGGAAGCCGGATAATTACTCACGCAGACGGTTGCTACATCTATGATGGCGATGGCAATCGGATATTGGACGGAATGGCCGGGTTGTGGTGTGTAAATGTTGGATATGGCCGGGCCGAACTTGCAGATGTGGCTCGAGAACAGATGCTCGAATTGCCATTCTATAATACGTTTTTCAAAACAGCGACGCCTCCAACGGTGCTACTTGCGCACAAGATAGCTCAACTCACGCAGTATCGCCTCCCGCATGTGTTCTTCAACGCATCAGGATCAGAAGCCAATGACACCATCTTTCGTATGGTCCGGCATTATTGGCAGGTAAAAGGAGAGACGAGCCGAACCATATTCATTAGCCGTCACAACGCCTATCACGGGTCCACTGTCGCTGGCGTGAGCTTAGGCGGGATGAAGATGATGCACGACCAAGGCATGCACATTAAGGGGCAAGTTCCGGTCGCTGGCATCGAACATGTTCGTCAACCATATTGGTTTAACGAGGGTCGTGACATGGATCCAGAAGAATTTGGCACAGTTTGCGCCAAATCCATCGAAGACAAGATCCTGGAAGTCGGCCCGGAAAACGTCGCTGCGTTCATTGGCGAACCTGTCCAGGGAGCTGGCGGCGTTATCATACCGCCAGCCAACTACTGGCCGCAGGTCGAGGCAATATGCAGAAAATATGGCATTTTATTGGTTTGCGACGAGGTCATTTGCGGTTTTGGCCGCACGGGCAATATGTGGGGTCACGAAACCATGGGTGTCCAGCCAGATATGATCGCGATGGCAAAGGGTCTTTCATCGGGATATCTGCCGATTTCGGCCGTTGCAGTCTCACGGGAGATCGTAAAAGTGATGAAGACCGGTGGCGATTTCGTTCACGGCTTCACCTACTCGGGTCATCCCGTTGCTGCAGCAGTTGCCTTGCGAAACATCGAAATAATGGAACGCGAAGGTTTGGTTGAGCGCACTCGAAACGAAACCGGCCCTTACCTCGCAAATGCGCTGACGCGCCTTAACGACCACCCACTCGTTGGCGAAGCGCGGTCGATCGGGTTGCTTGGTGCGGTGGAGATTGTGGCTGACAAGACAACCGGCGCACGCTTCGGCGGTGCTGAGGGAACGGCAGGCCCGATGGTTAGAGATATCTGCATACGTAACGGCCTCATGGTGCGTGGTATCCGAGACAGCATTGTCATGTGTCCGCCCCTTATCATTAGTACCGACCAGATCGACGATCTTGTCGGGATTATCAGAAAATCATTAGATGAAGCGGAACCTAAATTGCAGGCGTTCCAATCAGCAAATCGTTGATGGATGAGGACTGGACAATGATCCAACTTACTTTACCGCGAGGATCCATGATCAAATTGACATCTAATCGTACAGTCACAACCGCATTTGTATCGGCGGCCTTCGTCATGTGCGCAGCACCTGCTGCTGCCACTACTCCCGTCGCAGATGCAAAAAAGACCGCTATTTTGACGTGCAAGACCACAACGCCGGAAGGTCTTTCTTATACCATCATCAAGGCTGGCCAAGGTGAAATGCCGGGTGCAGATGCCAAGGTCACAGTGACATACAAGGGTTTTCTTGCAAGTGACGGCAGCGAGTTTGACGCAGGCGAAGATGTTCAGTTCCCTGTCGGAGGCGTAATATCAGGTTTTTCGCAAGGGCTAAAACTCATGCAGCCGGGCAGCAAATACCGTCTCTGCATCCCCGCAAGGCTGGGCTATGGGGAGGCCGGCAGCGGGCCTATCCCCGCCAATGCAGACCTGGTTTTCGAAGTGGAATTATTGTCCTTCACCACCCCACCACCAAAGCCCATCATTCCGCTCGCAGAGCGAGCTTGTGACAAGACCACGTCTACTGGCCTTGGATATCTCTTGATAAAGTCGGGCACTGGCAGAATGCCTAACGATGCCGACATGGCGCTTGTCGATTTTACAACATTTGAAGCAAATACAGGCGTGGTGCTCGAAGAACTCCAATGGGAAAAAATTCCCTTGGCACAGGCAACTGCGTTGTTCGGCGAAGCCCTCAAATCAATGAAAATGGGTTCATCCTACACGTTCTGCATGCCCGCAGAGAGTCCGACGCAAATTGGTGCTGCACAAGAGGGTCGCATAAATATCCGGATAGATCTTCTGGACATTCGCGCGGCACCAGCCGCTGAATGAGTTAAATGGGACAGCGACTCAGGAAAGCAGGACGACGGGACTATCTGCACGCCAATGCATTGAAACCTTGTCATCCCAGGTGAAGTCTTCCTGGTCATGTCGAGATAAATTAGGCCGCGACACCCTCAAGATTTCACCACTTTCCAGCTTTATCTCAAACAAAGTGATGTCACCTAGATAGCTCATGCCTTTAATTGTGCCGCGTGCAAAATTATGGCCGTCTGGTGCATCCTGAGCTGCGGCGCGGATTGCTTTACCTTCGCCTGGGACGTGAAGGTAGATTTTTTCCGGACGAAGCGCGACCCAGACATTTGCGCCATGTGGTCCTGTGACGCCATGATTGAGGTAGACCTTGCCGATGCCGGGGCAATCAACAGCGGCCCGGTCTGGCTCATCCAAGGTTAGCTTACCTTCAAATATATTCACGGAACCGACAAAATCTGCCACGAACCGATTGGCAGGATATTCATAAAGGTCGGAAGGAGCTGCAAGTTGTGCGACTTCGCCTTTATTGATGACAGCAATCCGGGTTGCCATCGAAAGGGCTTCATCCTGATCATGTGTTACCGTCACAAAAGTAATCCCGACTTGGTCTTGTAGGTCGGAAAGCTCAAATTGCATCTGCGCACGCAGTTTCGCATCAAGCGCAGACAGAGGTTCATCCAACAGCAAGACCTTTGGTCTCATGACCAGACTGCGAGCAAGTGCGACCCTTTGCCTTTGACCACCCGACATCTGATCTGGCATTCTATCCTCGTACCCGCCGAGTTTCACGAGTTCCAGTGCTTCGCTTACCCGTTCCTTTATTTCTGCATTTGCAACACCAGCTATTTTTAGTCCGTATCCGACATTGGCCGTGACGTTCATGTGAGGAAACACCGCATAGCTTTGGAATACCATGTTTACAGGGCGCTTATTGGGCGGAACCATACTCATATCATGCCCGTCGATGAATATCTGCCCTTCGGTCGGCATATCAAAACCGGCAATCATTCGCAGCAATGTTGTTTTGCCACACCCCGACGGCCCCAGAAGCACAAAAAACTCCCCTGACTGGATATCTAGAGAGACGTTGTCGACTGCGGTCACCTTCCCGAAACGTTTGCTAACGTTCCTTATCTGTATGATCGGTGTTTTGGATTGGGTCATGAATGGCTTCCAGCAATAGCTTTGACGCCCTGAACCTTCAGCGCGATAAATGTCAAAATGACGGTAAGGATAATGAGCAGCGTCGAAGCAGCATTCACCTCGGGCGTCACTGA
>JBATDO010000490.1:0-6579 GCA_049663505.1 Sphingorhabdus sp. | reverse complement strand
GTTGTCTGCTTCGGCCGGCCTTGCCACACCGGAGATCACATTAGCAAAGTTTGAAGGCGACGGCTTGCAGGTTGTCTGGTCGAAATTGAGATCTGACGGTCTTGGGGACGATATGATCTTGCGGCTCATCGAGGCAGCACGGCACGAGGGTCATGATCCTGAAAAGGACGTGCTGGGATTCTACGAGCAGGTTCTGAAGTTCAAAACACGCTCAAAGCGCGGTCAAGCCAAGATGCGAAAGCTTAATAGTAATTGCCTCGAAGAGGGCGATCTAAGGCGCATTGTGCCCGAGGCAGCGCAACTCGGGCGTACGGCGTTCGAAGCATTGCGGGATCGCCAACTTGGGGGCATTTTGCCGGCGGATAGAAGCGCGCCTTAAGTTGGATTGGTGTCCCGAACCGCGCGATGATGAACTGCTGTATAGCGTCATGGCACGACTATACCGCTATTTGGGCGAACCCCAATTTGCGGCCTTTTCGCGAGCGATCACGGGAGGGCGTCATTGGATTGCGCAGTCGCAGTTCCCTTGCAAACTCGATTCGATGGCACGCGCTTTTGGTCAGGATGCGGCTTGGGTTGACCGTCTGATCGACCAGCACAGTCTTTTACCTTTCTACACTGCATTTGCAGGAGACGATGTCAGGCGCTCGGCGCGAGCAGGCATGCGGGGTACAGCAGATGGACTTTATCTGAAGTTAGGTCTTGGGGCATTCAAGTTGGCACCGCCGTCGCGGCTGCGCTTTTGTTCGACGTGCGCGCGCGAGATGAAGGAACTTCGGGGCGATAGCTGGTGGCGCCGCATGCATCAACTGCCCGGTATTATGGTTTGCGCCATTCACGGAGAGCCGCTCAGAAATAGCGACGTTAGGTGGGAGAATAGATCCAGACACATTCTTCGTTGTGCGGACTCTGAAATTTGTCGATCAGATTCTCCTGTTGCGTGGGGCGGGCCATATACATCCCGCACCACCGAATGTCATTTGACGCTTGCTCGGTTGGCAGCTGGTCTCTTGGTTTCACCTCCGGAACCCAACAGTCCAGACGAACTTCACGCAGCATACGTAACCGCGCTCGATAAGCGCGGCCTTCGCAGGGGGCGCCAGCACATCGAGGCGGAGAAGCTGTTACAGGTAGTAAGCGCCTATTGGGGGGACGCGTTCAGTTCGGTGCCCAGTCTTGACTTAAGCCAACAGGGCGCAGGCGCATGGATTGTCGATCACGTGAGAACCAAACGAAAATTGGTGCATCCTATTCGACATTTGGTTCTGCAACAGGCGCTCGAAGCGACGCCGCAGGTCGACCAGCCATTTGGTCCCGGTCCATGGCAATGCCGTAATCGGGCTGCCGAGCATTTTGGTGAGCCCACGATATCCGGGTACCAGCAACTGCGCGACCGGGGTAAACTGCATGGGCGCTTTCGGTGTATGTGCGGATACAGCTATAGCATAACGCGCAACGTTGACGGATCGTACGGCGAGCCACGGTTTCGCTCTTTCGGGCCTACGCTTCAGCCTTATCTGAAAAACGCACTCGCAAACGGCTCGTCTCTGCGCCGTATTGCCGGATCATTGGGTGTCGACCCGAAGACACTCATCCGCGAGGCGCTAATTCAGGACATCAATGTGCCATGGAAAACAATACCATCGGGCAGAATTGATGGCAAAACCACAGCAGCCGCAGTTGATAAACGTTAATATGGCGACCGACAAGCTAACCAGCATTCGTTTAGATCACTTTTATGCATTTAATGGATTATTGTGCCAAAGAAGGCGAGCGTCTGGAAGTTGCCAATGTTTACTGTTCAAAAAGTAAGCGTCCGCAAGGAGGAGTGTTAAAATGACACCGCTAATTTCGTGGATCTCGGTCGATAGCCGCGGACCAAGCGCGATCTATGTGGCCACCGACAACCGCATTATTTGGGGCTGGAAGGCGCGCCGCTGGGAAAGTGTCCGAAAAATTTTGCCGCGCCGACGCCCTACGTTTTTGGCTATTGCGGTGACGTCCTGTTTCCCTTTCTCGTGCTTAGCCAGGTTGTCGACTTAGTCACTAGGGGCCACTCTGGACCGACGAAACGGACCCCACCGATCGACGTGGTGCTGGTGAGCTAACTGCAAACGGCGTTCGCCCTGCGTCACAACGCTCCGGAACAAGCATTCACGGTGGTACACGCTGCTAGACGGGGTTCGGGCGTGTTTCCCGTCAGCACCAATGGCACCGATTTGATGTTGTGATTTAAGGAGTGTTATTGGTATCATCGTAGTGACGAAGAAACGAAGATGAGACCAAAACACTCTGGCCAACCGAAGGCCTTTGCCGAACGTGTCGTGAAGGATATTCGCCGGGCAACTCGGCGGCATTTTTCTGCTGAAGACAAGACCAGGTTCGTGCTGGAAGGGCTGCGCAGGGAAGCAGTATTGCCGAGCTGTGCCGCAAGGAAGGCATAGCCCAGAGCCTTTATTATACCTGATCGGACCAGCCTAATCGGCCGCTTGTTTTAGACTGCTTCAAATTGGGACAACGAGATGCTAAAATCAAAGCAATCCCGAAAGTTCGAACTGCTTAAATGATGATATAACATCTGAGACGGCAGTGGTGCGTCCGCATCTAAGCTTCCTTTGGGCGGTTTTTTTCATAGGGCCGCGGACTATCAGTCTTACCCACATGCAAAATTCCCGTTTCCCCATAATAGAATCTAGACTAGATTTCAAAAAACAGACTATGTCCGGACAAATATTAAGAAGGAGCGTGTATGTCGATGCGGTCTATGTTTGCGTTGCTTATTCTGTACGTGTCGCCTGTAAGCGCAAATTCTGATGAGCTTGACGGACCTGCGATTCTTTCTCGCGCGACCGACGCTGCAGGGGGCGATCAATGGGCCAATGTAAAAAGTCTGATATTGCAAGGGCGCGCGGAATATTGGGGACTTAAAGGCGCCGTCCCTACATCTCGATCCGACAGCTACATCATGTACCGCGAATTTGATCCTGCCCGCACGCTGGCTCATGGTGCCGATGGCAAGATAAGAATTATCGCCAGCAACAAGGGAACTGTCGTCTGGACCGTTGGATTTGATGGAAAGACGAGTTGGACCGAAAAGGGGATTATTCCGGAGACCGAAGCCGCAATCTTCTGGGCAAACAATATGGGCTTTGGAATAATCCGCCAAGCAAGCAAGCCCGGATTTAGCGCGGAGCGGGTTGCCGACGGCGTCCAGGGACGGCACCCCCTCTATCTTGTGAGGCTAAAGGACCCCAAAGGCGGCATCACCTTGTTCGGTATTGATCAGAAATCTTATGCGATCCGAACGATGGCATTCATGACACCCCGCGGATGGCACGAAAGACAATATGATAACTTCATCCTCTTGAAAAACCCAAACTGGTTACAGGCGCGCACCGTCACCTTGTCCTACAATGGCGTCCGAGCAAACACTGTTTACTGGGATACCGTGAAAGTCAACGTAGCTATCCCACTCGAGATATTCGCGGCACCTGCCGAATCCGTAAAAGAAGAATAATACAGAGCTATTCGACAGCGCCGCTTTCCACCAATGCTGCGATAGTGTTTTCGTCATGCCCTAGCGAAGCCAAAATAGATGAAGTGTGCTGACCGGCATCGGGAATGACGGGCGAAGCCCAAAGGGGGCGATCGTCCATTTCGATGGGAATGAGTGTAAGCTTTGTTTCGCCGCCACCACTTAGCTGGACGGGTTCCAGCCCGCCGCTTGCATTGACATGCGGGTCGTCGAACATATTCTCTGGCCGAGCGATACGCGCGAAGTGTCTCCATTGGATATAGTTTTGAGAACTTGAATATAGTTCTGAAAACTACGTGAAGACCCTCGTGCTAAGGGCGGCGGGAGTTCGAACATAGTTTTGCAGAAAAATTGCCCCGAAAGGCACGAGCCACCGCTGTTAATCAACCACGCTTGACCCAGCCAGAAACGGGCACCCCGAGGGTCAGGTCATATAAGCAAGGCTACCCATCAATTGTGCAACTACATCTAACGAGCTTCGTTGTTCGGAGGAGCTTTGTAGGAACCCTTTGGTCGAGCAATAAATGAGCCGGGAATTGGTGGCGGATAGGGTTTCATAATCGAGGTCTAACCGCTCCATCGTACCAGGTCCGTAATTCTCGACCAGCACGTCGGTGCTGTCTATAAACTTTTTTGCGACGGCGATGCCGTCCGTCGATTTCAGGTCAAGGCAGATACTTTGCTTGCCCCTATTAAAGGCAGGAAAACAACCCGCGGCCGACCCGAGTAGGGTCCTAGCTCGGTGGCCGCCAATCGGATCCCCATGAATCGCCTCTCCCCCCAATGAAGCGAAGATTGCGCTGACCGATGGCCCCAAAATCATGTGGGTGAATTTTATCACACAAATACCGGAAAGAGGGGTGTCGCTCATGCCGAATTCCTTCGCGCGAAATCGAACGGAACATCAGCGCCTGACTTAAAACCCTATAAGTCTTCATGGGGCAAAGCTGCTGCGAAAATTTCTCGGACTCTGAGCAAATTTTCGAGATCGATTCCCGTCTCGAGTCCCATCGCCTGCAACATGAACACGAGATCCTCGGTAACGATATTTCCGCACGCTCCTCGCGTGAAGGGTCAATCGCCAATGCCGCCCAGAGCGCGGCATCGAATGTGGTGATGCCCTCCTCCAGCCCCGCCAGAACGTTGGCGAGATCCAGTTCGGGCGTATTGTTGACGTGGAGCGTGGTCATATGTTGATTCCCGACTGCAGCCTGTACCTTGCGTGTCAGGCGCTTGACCTGAGTGGGGTCGGCATAACCTGTGGTATAAGACAGGCCCAGTTCCATTGCACCTGCTTCAACTGCAGCTTCGGCGAGGCGGACATCCCGGTCCTCGGACACATGATCGTCAATCGTTTTGCAGCGGATGGCACAGCAATAAGAGCACTCAATGCAACGAACGAGATCGAAATGCCTTACCCCTCTAGCCGTATTCGTTTCTCTGGGTTTATCGCCGCATCACAATTCCTCACCAACCATCTGGCCGGTGCCTGGGTAAGACCCTCGCCGGTGATAAGTGTCGATGAAATGAGGGCCAACTGCAGTGTTGCGCATCCGCACTTCGCCCGGATTGGGCAGCGGAAGTTCGACGTTGACCCAACTCAATACTTCCGACCCACCAAATTCAATAATCTGTGCTGCCCATTCGATATCGCCTATATCTCTGATAATTCGCCCTCGATCAATAATACCTGACAGTCGTCAAGACCATCTCGCAGCTTTTTTACTTCGGCATATTCGGAAGAGTTCCGGAAGCGCAGCGCGGTCTCCTTGTCATCTCATCGCGAGATGACGACCGACGCACCGTCACCAAAAGCTCCCTCGAGCCATTGTGCCGCTGGAGCGCGTAAAACATATTGTCCGCCGAATCTAGCCACCAGTTCGGTTGCGGCATTGCCGTATTGATCGACAAAGGTAGTGCGGTCCGAAATTATGCTAAAATTATCATATATCCCGGCATAAAGATATTCCCGTTAAATACAGTTTACCGTTGAGAATCAGTGACAGCCACGCCACCACACCCCAGTCAATGAAAATTTGTCTGGACAATTTTCATTTAAAATGGAATTTTGTTCAATGCAGTAGCCTGTGAAGGTTAACCTTCTTAAGTGAGGCATGTATGAAAAAGTTTGGCAAATCGTTTTTGGTTAATGTCATTTTGGAGGGATGACCGATCATGCATAAGTTAGACGTAATTGATGATATACCAATTTCACAGTCCTATTATGAGGAAGTAGCAGGCTGCTCATGCGCAGGAGGCCCGATTTTCTATATTGGCTCCGAAAACTCTCTACCTCCAACACTGAGCCCGTTTTGGAAGGAATCGTATTATATGATGTTTAGAGCGTTCTCTGCTTTGCGAATTCTGATTTCCCAACGACAGCAACGTAAGCCGGATATATCGAGATAAGTATCGTGTTCAGGGCACTATATCCGCGCAAAAAATACTGTGAGTATATCGGAGCCTCCCATTTTTAATCTTTTACGGTCGGCTTTATGTCCTGCTAGGCAAACATCATTTCCTGCTAGTTGGGGATTTTTTCATGCACCGTTTGACTGAGGCGGTCTGGATTGTCTGAACAGGTTTCCGCCTAAGATAAGTGGAATGTCTGCCGCTTGCCGTTGTATTTGCCATTCTTGCAGTGGCACGCACGGAGGGCATAGCCCCATCGGAGTGATGCTGCAAGAATGGGGACGGACGCGGTTGTAGAAATCGAAATAGCGGCCCAGAGATATGCGCGCTTCGGCAACGCTGTCAGAAGCCCTGAGATACACTTCTTCGTATTTCACCGAACGCCAAAGCCGCTCGACAAAGACGTTATCGCGCCAAGTTCCCTTGCCGTCCATGCTGATCGCAATATCGTGCTGCTTCAGTAGCCCGGTAAAGTCGAGGCTCGTGAACTGGCTTCCCTGATCAGTGTTGAAGATTTCAGGTTTACCATGTTTGGCGAGCGCTTCTTCGACTGCTTCCATGCAGAAGCCCGCCTCCATCGTGATCGAAAGCCGCCAGGCGAGCACGCGGCGCGTATGCCAGTCCACGACCGC
>JBATDO010000489.1:0-2499 GCA_049663505.1 Sphingorhabdus sp. | reverse complement strand
GTACTGCGCAAGCGGTGCCGGCCAATTTTATGCGTTGCGTAAAATAGCAAGCAACAGGAGATCCCGTTGGACGCAATAGTCATTTGAAAAATCAGCCCAGTGTTGTGACGGCGCTTCAAAAATAAAGCTGCTGGTTCGCCCGTAAATTTGCAGGGTTATATGGGGGAAAATTGGGCCAGGTCAGCTGATACACCAAAAGTGGTGCCCGAGGGCGGATTTGAACCACCGACACGCGGATTTTCAATCCGCTGCTCTACCCCTGAGCTACTCGGGCTAACGGCGAATAACCGTTGGGAGCGCTGCCTATAGAGAGCGAAAGCCGCCCTTGGCAAGCGCAAAATCAGTCTTCATCGCCGCGGTCGATACTGTCCTCATATTCTGTTGCCCGGCCGGGCACGCGGTAACCTTCATCCAGCCATTTCAACAAGTCGCGGTCCTTGCACCCTTGGCTGCAAAAAGGCGCAAAAGCCTGCTGCTTGGGCTTCTTGCACAATGGGCACTGATTACGCTTGGCTGACATGGACATGCCCATAACCCGGGATCATGGGATCAGCAACTATCGACAATGGTGCGCCGATCAATTGCTGGCAGCTTTGCAACTTGGCTTGCCACGACGAGGCATTCAGCAGACGAGCGACTGCAGGCAAGGCCGTTATCGTGCGTGCGCCAAATCCGGTCGATTTACTTGCCTCGCGCAACAGCCACAATGCCTGGGTCTCATCTGACAGCGCGGCAATTCTCGTACCAAACAAAATGTCCAGAACAGAAGGACGTGGCCTCGCACGCACCACCTGCATCATGCCGAATCCATTGATTGCAGTGCGTTCAAATGCCCTTGTGTCGACAGCGCTTGCTTGGTCAAATGCTTCGGCAACCAGCTGCCGGTCTCTCTTTGATTCGACTGCGATGAAATCAATCATCACCATTGCACCGACCTGGTACAGCCTCAACAAACGTGCAATGTCTCTGGCGGCAGCCATATTGATCGCCAGGGGATCGCCTGTGCCGTCAATATCGAATACCAGCCCGGCCTTGGTTCGCTGGAAGCTGATCACGGCCTCTTCGTTCACAGAACGACCGGCCAAAGCTGCATCATATCCCTCAGAGATGTCCCGTCGATGACGCTTTGTGGCGTCCGGCATTTCAATTCTTTTTGCCCAAAGGACGTCGATTGCGGGAAAACTTCGCGGTTCGCTGTCGATTACCCGGGCTTCGGCGAGTTTGATCAAACCGGGTTCGGCTATCGCTGCGCGACTAATCTGGAAACAAACAGGGCTGCCCTCGGGTAGGCTCACATTGCGACGAACCAGGATTTCCCGTCCATCTTGGGTTTGCAAATAAGCGCCAACCCGGTTTTTACGCGCGATGCGCGCTGAGCCGACCTCGCCCACGACGAACTCCCCTTCGCGCTCTACATGGATTTCGACGATCCTTCCATCTTCCACCAACGCGGCGCAGCGCTCGCCTGGGGCATCGTCAAGCCAAAGCTCAACCAACCGTGTAACCCGAAGCGCGCAGCAAAAGGCGAGTTTCATATAGTGGCATGCCAATGACACCCGAATGGCTGCCGGCCATCCAGTCAATCAATGCTTCTGCCCTGCCCTGTATGGCATATCCACCTGCCTTGCCCAGGCCTTCCCCACTCGCGATATACTCGTCCATTTCGTCAGGGCCCAGTCGCTTGAAACGCACGACACTATCAGATATCCTGCTGCGCATCCGGCCATCGGGGTCAATGACGGCCACCGCACTCAGCACATGGTGCCTGCGACCACTTAATAGTTGTAGAAATCCACGCTGCGTCTCTGCATCACTGGCCTGTTGCAATATGCGTCGGCCTACAGCGACCGTCGTGTCTCCAGCTACCACGATTTCGCCTTGCAGACGCGGAACAGCCTTTGCCTTTTCCTCTGCCATGCGCAGGGCATATATTCTCGGCAATTCGTGTTTGCGGGGGTTCTCGTCGATACCAGGCGAAGTGATGCGATCTGGCACTACGCCGAGGCGTGCCAGAAGCTCACGTCTGCGTGGGCTAGAAGATGCCAATATAAGAGGAGGGTTCAGACCCAAGGTCTGGAGAGCCTTATTTGAAGCGGTAGGTGATCCGGCCCTTGGTCAGATCATAAGGTGTGAGTTCGCACAAGACTTCATCGCCTACAAGCACCCGGATACGGTTCTTGCGCATCTTTCCGGCGGTATGGCCCAACACTTCATGGCCATTTTCTAGCTCGACACGGAACATGGCATTGGGCAGCAATTCCCGCACCGTACCGCGCATTTCGAGTAATTCTTCTTTTGCCATTCGGCCCCTAGATATTTGAGTAAACTACAGTTGCCAGCGCCCTTAGCCGCAATGCAGCCAAAAGGGAAGAGCTGAGCGCAACTTAACATTGATATGGGTAATCCAGTCGCCTGCGACAAATTGTGACAAAGTTTGGCTTTCCTCTTGCGTTCTTCACACTAGACAGGGCCAATAATGCCCACAAACAAGAGCATAGA
>JBATDO010000488.1:0-4523 GCA_049663505.1 Sphingorhabdus sp. | reverse complement strand
GTCAAAAGCTGAACGTCAATTGAATAAGCGGAACTGGTGACTGCGAACATCACTTGTTATTCGACTAACGACCAGTACGGAATTTCTCCAGATAGGCGTTTTGCGGTGACAAAATGATGTTTGTCTGTCCCTCGCCATTTTGGAATGTCTGGCGATAAGATTGCATGGCCCGGTAGAAATCATAAAAATCAGGGTCTTTGCCGTAGCTGATCGCATAAATTCTCGCAGCCTCGGCCTCGGCATCGGCGCGGATGATCTGGGCTTCTTTTTGACCCTCTGCATCAATCGCAATGGCTTCCTGGTTTCGCGCGCTGCGCATCCGGTTATAGGCTGATTGCAGGGTCGCAGCGGGGAGATCGGCGCGCTTGATACGCACGTCTATGACTTCCGCGCCATATTTGCTCGCTTCGCGGTTGAGGGCGGTCTGGATATTTTCCATCACTTCGCCACGTTCGGGGCTCAACAGCGCAACGAAGGTGCGTTTACCCAGTTCGTTCCTGAGCGAAGAACCGAGAATGGTCCGCAACTGGTCGCGCAGCCGGTCCTCGGTGCGGATTGTACGGTACATCTTGTCCGGTTTGGTCACCCGAAACCTGGCAAATGCATCCACCTGGAGGCGCAGCTGGTCAATTGACAGGACCTCCTGTTGTTCCATTTCGACACTCAGGACGCGCTTGTCGATCAGCTGGATCTGTTCGACAAAAGGGATCCTGAACGTGAGGCCGGCCCGGGTGGAGCCGAACTGCTCGTTCTGCTTGTAAGGGTTCACGACACGGTCGACCTTGCCGTAGCTGCTGATGATTGCCTGCTGCGTTTCAGGCACGACCGTCACTGACATGCTGAGCAGCAACAATGCACCAACTATCGCCAGGCCCAGATAGACAGGATTGCGGGTGAAAGTCTCGTTCATTGCTTCTTTCCTGTCACGGTCACGGTTTCGTTCTTGGCCGGTGCTTTTTTCTGGAATTCAGGGATGGGCAAATAAGGAGTGACGCCACCGGTTTCGACAATCGTCTTGTCGACCTTGCCCAGCACTTGTTCCATGGTCTCGTAGTAAAGCCGCCTCTTGGTGACCTCGGGCGCTTCGCGATACTGCACGTAGATCTTGTCAAATTCTGCGGTTTCGCCAAGTGCCAGCTCGGTCACGCGGCTTGCATAGGCACGTGCATCGTTCAAATAGCTCTCACGCCTTTGCTGGGCCGCGTTCACTTCCCTAAAGGCATCATTGACCTCTGCGGGCGGATCGGACTGGCGGATCGATATGCTTTGGACCAATATGCCGGCACGATATTCATCGAGCACCTGCTGCATGCGCTTGCGCACTTCCAGCTCTATGGCCCCGCGACCCGGGCCGATGGCTGCAGTCAGGTCAAAATTTGCAACTGCCGCGCGCATCGCGCTTTCGGCAACTTCCTTCACCGTGCTGTCAGCGCTCTCCAGCTGGAACAGGTAAAGCTCGGGATTCTTGATCGACCAGCGCACGTCATAAGCCATGTCGATGATGCTTTGGTCCTTGGTCAAGACCAGGTTCTCGCTGCTCGCCTTGGGCGAGCCTACCGACGTGGTCTGGATCTGCTTGGTATCTACCTTTTGAATTCTCTCGATGGGAGCAGGCGCTGTGAACTGGATGCCTGGACCAACCGTGCGTGAATATTTGCCAAAAAACGTGATGACGCCTTCCTGCTCAGGCCCAAGGCGGTGAACGCTCGTCCACACGAGCCAGAGCGCTACCAGCGCGCCGATGATGACTGGCAACCAGCTTTTGCCATCAGCTCGCTTCGGCATGCCGCCAAATCCGCCGCCCCGGCCTCCACCGGCTGTACGACGCAAAAGGTCCTCCAGCGACGGGCTGCGTGATCTTCCGCCCTGTGGTGGGGTCCCCGGCGTCGGTTCCCATGGATTGGAAGGACCTGACTTGGGCTTGTCGCCACCCTTGCCATTGCCCCTGTCTCCTCCATCCGAGGAGGGGCCATCCCAAGGGCCTTTGCTGTCTGCTGCCAATACGGCACTTCCCTGATCGTCGATATTTTTGCTCATATCGTCTTTATAGGAACGGTTTTTCAGAAAAACAGTGTCAATCCTGCAAATCTGATTCTATTCGACAACTCATGGCCAATAATGAAGCGTTTTTAGACATTGTAACAACAATTGCAGGCGAACGGGCAAGTGGGCTCAAGGCAAGCGACGGTGCGGTTTCGCTCATGCTTGACGTGTCGGGCATGGCACCGGTCGAGCGCGACACGCTTGAGGCAAAATTGCGCGAAGCTCTGGGCAATGCCGGCGCAGCATCTGTGCGCGTGATGCTGACTGCCGAACGGATCGTTCCTCGTCTCATCGCAGTTGCCAGCGGCAAGGGGGGCGTCGGCAAATCAACATTGTCGACCAACCTGGCAGTGGCAATGGCGCGTGCCGGACGAGCTGTCGGTCTCGTCGATGCCGATATTTATGGCCCCTCACAGCCCAGGCTGCTCGGAGCGGAAGGCAGGAAGCCTGAATCCGACGGCAAGAAAATGATACCCGTACGAGGTGCAGGCAACGTGCCATTCCTGTCGATGGGGCAACTGGTGAAGCCTGGACAGGCCATTGCGTGGCGAGGGCCGATGGCCGGAAACGCATTGTCGCAACTGGTTGACGCGCATTGGGGCGATGCGCGCGACATCATCGTGGATTTGCCGCCTGGTACAGGCGATATCCAGTTGTCGATGATCCAGAAGCACAAGCCAATTGGAGCGGTCATTATCTCCACACCACAGGACCTGGCGCTGATCGATGCTGCGCGTGCCATCAGCTTTTTCGAGACAGCAAAGGTTCCAATCATCGGTCTTGTCGAGAATATGGCGGGCTATTTGTGTCCGCATTGCGGAGAAATGAGCGATCCATTCGGCTCAGGGGGCGCAGAAGCCGCGGCAAGAGAACTCGGCATCGACTTCCTGGGACGTATTCCGCTTGATATAAACATCCGATTGGCAAGTGATGCCGGGGTTCCGCCAGCACTGGGCGATGGACCCATAGCCGAGGCCTATGCGCGCATAGCGCAGCGCGTGGCGCTTTGGGTGGACAGTCAGAAAGCGAGTGCTGGGTGATCGACGAGGCCGAGGCAGGCAGTGGGCTCACCCGTCGCAAGCTGCTCATTGGCGGGGGCGCAGGCGCAGGACTCCTGGTCGCATGGGGAATCTGGCCACGCCGATATGAACCCAATTTGCGCGCGGCCAAGAATGAACATCTGTTTGGTCCCTGGCTGAAGATCGCTGAAGACGGCAAGGTCATCATAGGCATGCCGCAAAGCGAATCGGGGCAGGGCGTCTATACTGCGCTTGCCCAGATCGTGGCCGGAGAGCTCGGGGCAGATTGGCGTTCAGTGGCCGTCCAGCCTGTATCTGCCAGCCCCTTATTTGCCAACAAGCTCCTCGCACGTGAATGGGCACCGGCGTTTTTGCCAACGAGCCTTGCAGCACCGGGCGAGGGAGCGTTGACCGACTACGCAATCGGCGAATTCGCAATGCGCGACAATTTCGTGATTACCGGCGGCTCGTCATCCATTCGACAGTTTGAACGGCCCTGTCGCGAGGCAGGAGCGACCGCGCGCGCGCTGTTGTGCCAGGCTGCCGCAGCTCGCTGGGATACCGACTGGGAAAAGTGCGAAACTGAAAAGGGCTTCGTGGTCTTTGGCAAGAAGCGGATTGCCTTTGCCGAACTCGTGGTCGACGCCGCCGAGCTTACCCCGCCAGATCCCGTGCCACTTCGGCCTTCGCCCCGGAACCACCTTTCAGGTCGTGATGCACCGCGCCTGGACCTGTCGGCAAAAGTCGATGGCAGCGCAAGCTTTGCAGGGGACATCCGGCTCCCAGACATGCTCTATGCATCGATCAGGGGTGGTCCGATCGGCAATAGCTCGCTCAAGTCTGCGAAATCCAAGAAGGCATCCAAGGTACGCGGGGTGCTCCATGTTGTTAAGACAGACCACTGGATCGCGGCTGTCGCGACAAATTGGTGGGCAGCCAACAAGGCGCTTGACGCAATGGCTCCCGTCTTCACGACCAAGGGAGCGCTGGCACAAACTGGAAAAATGTCAGATGCATTGACAAATGCAGTTGCCAAGGGGCCAGGAACTCGCCTCGTAACTGCAGGCGATGTTGATGCCGCGCTCGCCAAGGAAGCCGAGACCCGCGTTTTCAAAGCTGACTACAGCGTTTCAGCAGCAGTACACGCACCCTTGGAAACCCGCTCTGCCACAGCGTCGTACAATGACGGTCGCCTCCAGATCTGGATAGCCAGCCAGGCGCCGGCACATGTCGCTGGGGCCGCCGCTGCAGCGATCGGCATCGACCCCAATGACGTTGTCGTCTACCCGGTATTTGCCGGCGGCAGTTTTGACCGCAATTTCGACAACTTGATCGCAGCCCAGGTGGCAGTCATTGCCAAGGAAGTCGGACGCCCTGTGCAATTGACCTGGTCGCGCGCCGAAGACTTCATGCGCGACCATGTGCGCAGTCCTGCACTTGGCCGAATGACCGGTGCTATCG
>JBATDO010000487.1:0-7255 GCA_049663505.1 Sphingorhabdus sp. | reverse complement strand
GGTTGAATTGATCTCGTGCAACTCTGCTGACGTGTGTGGCTTCAAGGAGGTCGTTGCCGCGATCAAGGGCGTGGGGGTATTTGCAAAGCTCAAGTTCGAAAGCGGGGTCCACCGGGTTCAGCGCGTTCCTGTAACCGAGAGCGGTGGCCGCATTCACACCTCTGCTGCGACCGTGGCTGTGTTGCCTGAAGCCGAGGAGGTCGATATCCAGATTAACGACCAGGACCTGCGCATAGATGTCTATCGTGCCTCTGGCGCTGGCGGACAACATGTCAATACGACCGATTCTGCTGTGCGTATTACACATATTCCAACCGGGCTGGTGGTGATCCAGCAGGACGAGAAGTCGCAGCACAAGAACAAGGCGCGGGCCTTGCAGGTCCTGCGCACGCGGCTGTTCGAACAGGAACGCAACCGCATCCAGCAAGAAGAGGCAGGCGCGCGCAAGTCGATGGTTGGTTCAGGCGACCGTAGTGAACGCATCCGCACCTATAATTTCCCCCAGGGTCGCGTCACAGACCATAGGATTAACCTCACGCTGCACAAATTGCCCGAGATATTGGAAGGTGGCGGGCTGGGTGAACTGGTGGATGCGCTTATCGCCGAAGACCAGGCTGAACGCATGGCAGGCCTTTCAGATTAACGACCCTGCTTTGGCAGAGGACGTTTTTGCGCGAACCCCAGGACCAGCCACCTGCCTAACTGACGGGTTTGGCCCCGGGGGACGTCGGGTATTGACCCAAAAGCGATCTTGCGAGCCTAAACCGCCAGTGGGCCATGCTGCAGCTTGGGCAGCACGTGGCGTGCGAACATATCGCACTCGTTGATATGCGGATATCCTGACAGGATGAAGGCCTCGATACCCACGGACTGATAGGCTTTGAGCTTGGCCAGTACCTGATCCGGGTCACCCACGATTGCTGCACCGCAGCCCGAACGCGCGCGGCCAATGCCGGTCCAAAGATTCTCCTCGATATAGCCGTCGTTCGCCGCAGACGCCTCGCGCAGTTCTGCCTGTCGCGCTACCCCAAAGGTCTGGGCATCGAGAGACTTGTTGCGGATCGCCTCACCTGTGCCTGCATCAAGCTTGGACAGCAGCCTGTCGGCATAGGTGCGCGCTTCGGCCTCGGTTTCACGCACGATCACGTGGCTGCGAAAGCCAAATTTCAGCTTGCGGCCGTAACGCGCGGCACGCTCTGTCATGTCATCCACCAGTTCTTTTGCTGCCTGCACGGTTTCAGGCCACATCAGGTAGACATCACATCCTTGCGCTGCTGCGTCTCGTGCAGCCGGGCTCAGTCCACCAAAATAAAGTGGCGGGCATTTGCCGCTCAGCGTTCCAACGCGCGGCGGGTCAAGATCAAACTTGTAGTGCTCCCCCTCGTGGTTGAGGTGCTCGCCGTTCAGCAACGTCTTCAATATTTGCATCACTTCGATCGTGCGTCGGTAGCGTGGTTCGCTCTCCATTTTTTCACCGGGCATGTCCGACGAGATGATGTTGACGTTGAGGCGCCCCCCAGAAATCCGGTCGAGTGTTGCAATCTGTCTTGCCAGTTGCGGGGGCCACGTCTCACCGACGCGGACCGCCATGAGCAACCGGATCCTGTTGGTGAGGACCGCAATCGCGCTTGCAAAGGCTGCAGTGTCGATGCCAAGCTGGTATCCCGAGGGTAGCAGGATATTGTCAAACCCTCCTTTTTCTGCATTCAGCACGATGTTGCGGCAATGTTCCCAGCTCGAGGCCAGCAAGGGGTCAGGCTGACCCAGAAATTCATAGTCGTCATCGCAAAGTGCAGAAAACCAGCTCACTTCGACATTCTTATTCGCGTTGCCAACAGTCATGGAAGGGGCACTCCTCTTGCTGCCACTAATATATTATACCAATCTGCTCGGGTCCACTTCACCTTGAACGCGTCGGCTGCCTCTGCGATACGAGCAGGGTTCTGTGACCCGACAATTGGGATCGGTCGAGCCGGGTGCGCCATGATCCAGCTATAGGCCGCAGCGGTCCGTGACACGCCATGTGCCGCGGCCACCCCTGACAGAGCGGCTGCGACATCTTGCTCACGCGCATTTGTCGGATCCCCGATTCGGCCTCCACCCAGGGGCGACCATGCAAGCACCGCCAAGTCCATCGCAATTGCCTGGTCAAGTTCACCATTCTCGATCGCGTCAATTCTTAGTGCCGATAATTCTGGCTGCGTAGATACGATCGGTACGCTGCAAAACTGTGCCAAGGTCGTGATTTGGCTTTGCGTGAAATTCGATACGCCAAATGCCCGAATCTTGCCGGACCTGTGGGCCTCCTCGATCGCTCGCGCAATTTCTTGCGGGTGCGTCAGGATATCGGGGCGATGGATTTGCCAAAGGTCGATGCGGTCGGTTCGGAGCCGCTCGAGGCTCTGGTCAATGGCATCGCCAAGATACTGGGCACTGCTGTTGTAAGGGGCCGGCGGAATGATGCCGCCTTTGGTTGCCAGTATCATATTGTCACGCAAGCCTGGGGCGTCAACGAGGACTTTGCCAAGCAAATCCTCGGCTGCCCCGAAATAGGTTTCCCCAAAGCCATAGATGTCGGCGGTGTCAAACAAGGTGATACCAGCTCCAAATGCAGCATCAATTGCGGTCCGCGCTTGCGTCAGCTCCAGTCCGGCAAAGCGCCACATCCCCCATGCAATCGAGGAAATCTCTATTCCGCTTTTGCCCAGCGGCCGTGTCATTTGAGGTTGTACCAATGTCATATGTTCTTGCTCTTTGCGTTGTGAGAAAATGGTGGCGCAACGGATTCGCGCTCGATGAGCTGATGAGGCAAGCGGCGATGCTCGATCGCGCCGCTCCCCAGAAGTAATTCGGTTGCAGTTGCGGCAAGATTGCGCACGGGCTGGTTTATCGTGGTGAGCGGTGGCCAGACGACGCGAGCCAAAGTCGTATCGTCGAACCCCGCCACCGAAAGTTGCTCAGGGACGATAATTCCACGTCGATGAGCAACCGCCAGGACGCCGGATGCCATGTCGTCATTGGATGCAAATATGGCCGTGGGTGGAATTGCAAGGGCGAGGAATTTTTCGGTAGCCGCCACCCCGCTTTCAAAATCAAACTGGCCCTGAGCGATCAGGTCAGGGTCGACCAAGATACCCGCACGGCCCAGTGCCCGTTCATAACCTGCCCTGCGCTCTGCGCTAGCCATGTGGTTGGGATGTCCAATGATGAAGCCAATTCTTCGATGCCCGATATTGATCAGATGCGTGGTCATGTCGTCTGCGGCTTGAGTGTCATCCATGAAAACCGACGACGTAAGGGCATGGTTGGTGCCTGGAGAAATGCGCACAAATGGGATGTTCATGGCCTCAAGGGCCGCCAGGACGGGAGCGCAGTCGGTAACGGGTGAAGACAATATTGCGCCGTCTACATGCGTTTCACGGACCATCCCGCGAACCTGGTCGCCAACGCCTGGGTCAGCAACGTCGACCGGTTGTGCAATCAGGCGCATGCCCTCCTCATGGCACCTGTCCCAGCACCCTTGCATGATTTGATGCATGTAATAAGGGCTGTGATTGTCATAGATCAGTGCAATCTGCCCCGATTTTGTCCCGGCAAGGATGCGTGCCGCAATGCTCGGGGAAAATCGCAATTCCGCCATAGCGGCATCAACCTTCGCGCGCGTTTCGGCACTGACATAAGGATGGTTGTTGAGTACACGGCTCACGGTCTTGACAGCAACGCCTGCCAGCTTTGCCACATCGCGAATATTGGAACGTGTGTTCATGCGCCGAATTCCTCAGTTATGAGTGCAAACAATGCCGCATGACTGCTGTCTTTGCGATAGAAAACCGGCGGCTGACCATGCGGAGCGTCGACATTGTGTCTCCCCTTTGCAAATCCATCTCCCGTCCACAGGTGAATCCAAAGATCCTCTGGCAAGGTAACCAGGCGGCCATTTGCAGACGCCTCGATCACTGGTGCGACCAACATGTCTGCGCCATAAAGATATTGGTCCTGCACTTCATAATGAGTGGGATCGTCATAATGCAGGAACAACGGTCTCTGTAAGGGAAGGCCGGTTGCCATCGCTTCTTCGATCAATGACCGAACATAGGGCGCCAGCCGGGCATGCACCTTGCTCATTCTCGCGAAATGTTCGAGAATTTCGGGTGTGCTGTCGATCTGGAGATTGTCGAGAGGCCTGTTGCCTTCATGACTGCGCATCACTGGTGTGAATGTCGAAAGATCGATCCATCGGTGCATCAGCTCTGCTGTACGGACCACGCCGTGCAGGCTCGTGTATCCGCCCAAGTCGCTGTGATGATAGGCGTTGCCAAGGAGGCCTGATGAAAGTGCACCGGTAATGACGGTCCCGATCCCGTCATGGCGACTGAAATCCACGCACTGGTCACCAGCCCATAAAAGGGGGCAATAGGCTTGCACCCCGGTAAAGCCAGCGCGCATGAAGAACGTTGCTTCGCCGGTCTTGGAGCGACTGTCTATTGCGTCAGCGTTCACCTTAGCCCAAAGCACCGGCCAGCGATTATGCGCCTCCACAGGGTCGCTGCCATCGGACAGCCGCACGTCTGTTGGCAAATACTCTCCAAAATCCGCCATCCATCCAGATAGGCCGAAGTCGAGCATTTCCTGCCCAATTATGCGCTCGGCAAACCACTGCGCGGCAGCTGCATTGGTGAAATCCACAACGCCTGCATCGAACTCGCCAAAATCAACGGCATAAGGTTCATCGCTGTCCTGGCGCAGGGCAAGATACCCCTTTGCGAGGGCTTCGCCGTACAGCTTGCCATCGACCGCGAGATAGGGGTTCACATAGCCGAGAAAATGAATGCCACGTTCGCCTAAAGTCTTGATGTATCCAGGCAGGTCAGGATATCGATCTGCGTTCCATTTCCAATCCCAGAACAGCCGTTTTCCAAAGCTGGTCTGACGAATGCCGACCCAGTCTTCGCACCACAAGCCGGTGATCGTCGCACCCGATTGCGCGATTCTCTCGAACCGGTCAAATGTAGCCTCGCCATCCTTCAGACCGACAATCGCGCCCGCTATTGCCCACTCAGGCAGTGAAGGCTGTCGCCCAAACCGGTTGGACATCACGCTTACCATGTCGGCAAGTGTCGGCGCGGCGAACAATTCCAGGTCGATATCGGCTTTCCAGCACTCGATGGCCGATACACAAGGTTCGCTCAGGTCGAGGACGCTATAAGCTGCTGTTTCGAGATGCACCGCATAACGCGATGAACTGATCCATGTCGGCTGCGGATAATTGGTCGTCCAATAATCGCCGCCCGCCAGCCCTTCTGCATCCATTGTCTGCGTCAGTTTTGTCGACTTGTCACGCCCAACACCTGGTTCTGATGTCCAGAACGGAAATCGCCTTCCGTTGAGGGCGAGGTATGACATTTGTTCGCCGCCACCCCAGAAAAACTCCTCGGTGGTCCTGTTCATGTGGATCCAGAGCCGGTTGATTGCCGCATCTGTGCACCGGAATTTCAGCGTCAAATGTGCGTCGTGGTGTTCCAGCGCAATGGCAATCATGGTCTCTGGCCGTTTCGATGACCATAGGCGCATGGACTTGTGATCGGGGGCGAAGGCGAAGCGATCAAGAGGCAGTCGTTCGTCAATCGCGTCAGTGATCCTAAAGTTGCCGCGCACCATTTCCATGTCTGGTGTCCCGCAACCGATTTCGACGACCGGGCTGTCGACGCTATGCAAAACCAGGCATTGGCCTTCGTGCCATATCGCAAATCCATCGTTGGACATGTCGACCCGGAATGACAAGCTGTGCACCTCCTCAAAACTCAAGATTTTACCCTATGGCAACATTGCCACAGTCACTCCGCATTGGGCAACGCGGCGTATGACACCGCTTGACATAACAAGGCTGTTTGGGCATTGCAAGGTACGTCAAACAACGGCCTCGCCACTAATGTGGCGGGATGTTTATATTATAAATCAACATATTGCTGGGATTAACAGCAATATAATAGTGGGAGGCACCAAGTGCAATTTTCAAAAAACGCGACACATAATTATTTCCGGGCAGCCTTGCTTGGGGGTACGGCAATCGCTCTGGGCGTGAGCGCTCCAGCAATGGCCCAGGTGGAAGAAATAGTCGTCACCGCGCAAAAGGTTGAGGAAAATGTGCAGGACGTTCCGATCGCGATCACCGCAGTTTCTGGCGAAGCGCTTATCGCGGCTGGATCGACGAGCCTGGAGAATTTGGGCCAGCTGGTACCGTCAGTTACTTTCCGCAAAGGTACCACCAATGCAAACTCCGCTGTCGTCCTGCGCGGCGTCGGCACGATTTCGTTTTCAATTGCTGCTGAACCGAGCGTTTCCACTGTCGTGGATGGTGTCGTACTCAGTCGTTCCGGTCAGGCCTTTGCCGATCTGGTTGAAATCGAACGGCTTGAAGTCTTGCGTGGTCCACAAGGGACGCTGTTTGGCAAGAATGCCTCTGCTGGTCTGATAAATGTCGTGTCCAAGGGCGGAACCGATACGCTTGAAGGCGAGTTCACGGCTGAATATTATCAAGGCGATGAATTTCGCACGCGCGCCACTGTGTCTGGGCCTTTGGCTCAAGACCTGAGCTTCCGGGCCAACGCCTTTTTTGGTAAATATGAGGGTAACATCAAGAATGTTGTGCCTTTTGCTACCCGCGACAGCAAGATAAACGGTTATGAGCATATTGGCTTTCGCGGGCTTTTGGATTTTGACAATGGCCCGGCGCGCATCAAGATCATCGCTGACTATTATGAAGCAGACGACGATTGCTGTGGTGAAGTCACCGGCGTGTCGCGCGGTGCAGTGCTCAATGCCGAATTGAACTTGCCGCTTGGTGTCAGCCAGGGCGAAAATCAGCGCTATGTGAGCCATAACCTGGTCACCCAGTCGCTAGACCGCCAATACGGGATTACAGTGAATGCCGATTTCGATGTTTTCAGTGATCATACGTTGAGTGCTATTTATGGCTATCGCAACTGGAACAACACCGAGTTACGTGAAGGTGACTTTCTGCCGCGCGCTATTGTAGGCACCCCCGAATTGCATGACCGCGGCTTTGTTGAAACCGACCAGAGCTCGCTTGAACTCCGTTTGGCATCGGATCAAAGCAAGGCGTTCAAGTACCAAGTCGGCGGATTCTATTGGAAATCACAAAATACACAGGACTTTACGCGCAACGTTGTCAGTTGTGCGACCTCGACACTGCCAGTCGATCCACGCACGAGCGCACGCCCGTGCAACCTGGCTG
>JBATDO010000486.1:0-2274 GCA_049663505.1 Sphingorhabdus sp. | reverse complement strand
CTTGCCTCGGCGTTGCGACAATTCACCCATGGTGAGCCCATTATATTCGTTTGCTGCTGCCTGGGGATCGAACATCGCCAGATCAATAGCACTCAGGACCACTTCAAGCCTGGCGAGATCCGCCTCGGCCTCGCCCACTGCTTTTTTAAGCTGTGACTGTGCCTCGCGTACGGCTGCAGCGGCCTTGCGGTCTTCCTTCTTGTCGGCCTTGGACATCTTCTCCTTCGCCGGACCTTTTCCAAGGATCATATCGGTATAATCCTCGATACTGCCTGAATATTCGACAGCTGTACCGTTATCGACGAGCACCAGTCGATCCGCGGTAAGTTCGAGCATATGACGGTCATGGCTCACAAGGACAACTGCACCTTCGTAAGCATTGAGCGCTTGGACCAGCGCTTCGCGCGCATCGACATCCAGATGGTTTGTTGGTTCGTCAAGAATCAACATATGCGGCGCGTCACGCGTAATCAGCGCCAGTGCCAACCGCGCGCGCTCGCCGCCCGATAATTTTCCGACAAGCGTTGTTGCCTTCGCACCGGAAAACCCAAAACGTCCCAGCTGGGCGCGCACCGCGCCTGGAGTTGCACCTTTCATCAGGCGCCCCATATGCTCTAGTGGCGTATCCTTGCCATCAAGCTCCTCGACTTGGTACTGCGTGAAATATCCGACGCGCATCTTTCCAGAGGCGCTCATTTCACCATCCATCGGCGCTAACTGAGCCGCCAGCAGACGCGCAAGCGTGGTCTTGCCGTTACCATTGCGCCCAAGCAGCGCCACGCGGTCATCGGGATCGAGCCTGAGGTTGAGGCGTTGCAAAATCGGCGTTCCCGCGGCATATCCGACGCTTGCCATATCGAGCGTAACCAGCGGCGGACGCAACTCGTCTGGACTTGGGAAATCGAAACTCAATGTGGGATCTTCAGCCATCGAAGCGATAGGCTGCATGCGGGCCAAGGCCTTTGCGCGGCTCTGGGCCTGTTTGGCGGTCGAAGCACGCGCGGAGTTGCGTGCCACATAGTCTTGTAACTTGGCACGCTGAGCATCCTGCGAGGCCTTGGCCGCTGCAAGCTGTGCAGCTCGTTCAGCACGTTGGCGCTCAAAACTGTCATACCCGCCCGAATAGAGCGTGGTTTGACCACCTTCGAGATGGAGGATGTTGTCGACAACATTGTTGAGGAGATCCCGCTCATGGCTGATCACGACCATCATGGAGGGGTAGGACTTGAGAAAATTCTCCAGCCATAATGTTGCTTCCAGATCGAGATGGTTCGAAGGCTCGTCGAGCAGCAAGAGATCGGGCTCGGAAAAGAGCAACGCGGCAAGCGCAACGCGCATCTTCCATCCGCCAGAATAGCTGTCGAGCGGGCGCCCCTGCATTTCCTCGTCAAATCCCAGCCCGACCAATATGCGCGCGGCACGTGCCGGGGCGGTATAGGCATCAATCGCGATCAACCTTTCATGCAGTTCACCAAGTCGATCGGGATCTGCACAATCCTCTGCTTCCGCCATCAGGGCGGCTCGCTCGACGTCGCCTGCAAGTACGGTTTCGAATGGCGTCGCTGTGCCCGAGGGGGCTTCCTGTGCAATATAGCCGATTCGCGTACCGCGAGGCATATCAATGCCCCCGTCATCGGCCTCCAGCTCGCCAATCATGACTTTCATGAGCGTTGACTTGCCAGCCCCATTGCGGCCGATCAAGCCAACACGCGAATATGGCGGCAGGGTCGCGGTCGCGCGGTCGAGGATGGTGCGGCCACCAAGGCGCACGGTGATAGCGTTCAGATTGAGCATGATTGGCGCGCGCCTAGCAGAGCCGGCCCCGCCTGTCATGCAGTGATTGCTTGGCAAATATGCATCTGCGTTGTTATGGCGACGACAATGAGTCCGATTGAAATCACCGCCGTCCTTCTCGGGCTCGCCAATATCGTACTGATCATCCGTCGATCGGTGTGGAACTTCCCATTCGCAATCGCGATGGTCACGCTGTATGGGATGATCTTCTTCGAGGCGAAGCTATACAGCGATGCAGGCCTGCAGATATTTTTCATGCTGGTGAATCTTTATGGATGGTGGAGCTGGCGGCACGCCAAGCAAGACCAGGGCGCCATCATGGTACGCCGCCTCGGCCGCCTCGCCTACGCCACCTGCATTGTCGCGACCGTCCTCGCCATCGCGGGATGGGGCTATTTCATGGGTGCAAGTACAGATGCCAGCTATCCTTATTGGGACGCAACGATCGCGATGATGTCAGTCGCCGGACAAGTGTTGATG
>JBATDO010000485.1:0-5183 GCA_049663505.1 Sphingorhabdus sp. | reverse complement strand
CAGACAAATAGGCCGCCACATAGCGATCAGTTGTATCACGCTCGGCCTCCATTGCTCTGCGTTCCGTTCTGCTGATTGCCACCGAGGTTGCTTCGAGCTTGATGATCGCTTGCTCGGTCAGCCCTGTGACGACCGAAATGTCCTTTATCTTGGGCGCCGGAACTTCCAGCCCATAAGCACTGACGAGTGCTCGGTGGACGACCAGGTCGGCATAACGCCTGATGGGCGATGTAAAGTGGCCATAGCTGCCAAGAGAAAGACCAAAATGACCGACATTTTGCGGACTATAATAGGCCTGCGTTTGGCTGCGAAGGACCGCCTCCATGATTTGAGGACGGATTTCTTCGTCGGTCACTTGTGCAAGAATGGCGTTGAAGGTGGATGGCTTGATCACCTGACCCAGCGCGAAGTCTATTCCAAATGTCGATAGATAATCCTTGAGAGCAACCAGTTTCTCGCGATTTGGTGTCTCATGTGCGCGGTAAATCAATGGGGATTTTTTCGCTTCAAGTGCCTTTGCAGCAGCAACATTTGCTGCAATCATGAAATCCTCTACCAAGCGGTGGGCATCCAACTGTTCCCGCACGGCCACCCCTGTCACGCGTCCTGCGTCGTCGAGCGTAATGCGGCGTTCCGGCAGGTTGAGTTCAAGCGGCGCTCTTTTATCCCGCGCCTTGGCCAGCAGTTTCCAGCACGCCCATAGCGGCTTTAGAGCTGTTTCGAGCAAAGGGTTCGCCATCGTCCCATCGATGGCCGCCTGCGCGTCTGGATACGGAATATTGGCCGCTATTCGGGCAATTGCACGGGTAAAATGCCATGATGTCACTTGCCCGGTGTCGCTTATGCGCAAGTGGCATGCGATCACTGCCCGGTCTTCGTTTGCCCTCAACGAGCATTTGTCCGACGACAAGGCATGGGGCAGCATCGGCACAACGAGGTCCGGGAAATATACACTGTTTCCGCGTTTAGCTGCCTCATGGTCCAGTTGGCTGCCTGGTCTTACATAATAGCTGACATCGGCAATTGCGATGATGGCCTGGAACCCGCCTGTCTGTTCGTCCGGTGTTGCCCAGATCGCGTCATCGAAATCTCGGGCATCGCGCGGATCGATTGCGATTATGGGAAGGTGGCGCAGGTCTTCGCGGTGGTCAGGCGAGACAGGCAGCGAGACAACTCGCTCCGCTTCACGTTCGACCGCTTCAGGCATTTCGAACGGAATCCCGTATTTATGGATAGCGATAAGGCTGAAGCTCTTGGGAGCGAATGGATCGCCAAGGACTTGGGTGACCTTGGCCGATTTGCGTGCAGCGTTGCCGGTAATCTCTGCAAGTACCAGATCGCCTTTTTGACTTTCGCCTATCTCTGTGATCTGGATATCAAAACGCGACTTCTTGTCGACTGACTTCAGCCAGAATCGGCCATTCTCGCCTTCTTCGACGACGCCGAGAACTTGATCACTCGCCTTGGCGAGCTTTTTCATGACATGTGCGATCCAACCCGACCCACGCTCTTCGGTTCGAGCCAGGAATCTGTCACCGATACCCAGTGCCCCGCGCTTTCCCTTTTCCTGCACCCGAATTCTCGGGATCGGAATGCCTTCGGCTTGCCAAATATCGGGAACTGCGACAGGCTGGTTTCCATCGATATCGACAACCCTGAGAACAGTTACCTTGGGAACTCCGCCCATTTTGTGAAATGCACGACCCGGCGCCATGTCAATCAGGCCCTCGTCAGCCATGTCCTTCAACAAGGATTTGAGGGCGATCTTTTCGTTTCCGCGCAACCCGAATTCTCGAGCGATTTCACGCTTTCCAGCTGGTGCGTCGCTTTCCTGGATAAACGCAAGAATTTGCTTGCGGCTTGGGAGACCACTAAATCGAGGGCGATCCTTGGATGACACTCAATAAGTCCGCCCTATCAAAATCCGTTCGACCGCAGGTTCACCGGTAAAATAGCACTTGCCGTCTACTGGGCGGGCATCAAGCGGGGTATTACGCATTGTCAGCTTGAGCTCCTTCAGCTGCTCGACAATATTTTCGAGTGCTTGGCCAGATGGTCTTGCCCACTGGACCTCGACCCATCCTGCGAATTTCTCTTCTCCCGCATAATGTGCGGACAAGTCGTTGACATCGCTGCGAATATTCGCGGCCAATCGACTCTTTGCCTCGTTGTACAGATTGGACTGGATCTCTTCCAGTGTGGCGGCTGCGTTTGCCAAGAATTCGTCTCGCGGGGTGAAGGCGGTAGCCAGTTTGCCATCATTCTTATAAAGCTGGTCGCGACGCAAAATGGCAGCCTTGCCATCGGCGACATCCCGTGGCCCAATTTCAGCAATGATGGGAGCTCCTTTTTTAACCCATGACCAGCGCTTGTTGGAGGCCTTCAGGGCCTTGGTATCCACCAAGACGCGCACGGGTTCGCCAAATGCGTTCAGGAGGCGAAGTTCCGAAGCGAGCGACCTGCAATATTCAAGTATGGCTACGTCTTCATCATTTTCTCGCAGCATAGGCACAATGACGATTTGTTGCGGTGCAATTTGAGGTGGACAACGTAATCCATCGTCATCACCGTGGGTCATGATCACGCCACCGATCAGACGCGTCGACACTCCCCAACTGGTCGTATGGGCAAACTGCTGGCCGCCGTCCTTGTCCTGATATTTGATACCTGCAGCCTTTGCAAAGCCAGTGCCGAGATAATGAGAAGTACCGGCCTGAAGTGCCTTGCCATCCTGCATCATCGCTTCGATGCTATATGTTGCGACCGCACCTGGAAATCGTTCATGCTCTGGTTTTTCGCCTGCAATTACCGGCATCGCCAGAGGACCTTCGGCAAATGCGCGGTACATTTCGAGTGCGCGCATTGTCTCGGACATTGCATCAGCCTTGTCGGCATGGGCCGTGTGGCCTTCTTGCCATAGAAACTCGCTTGTGCGCAGGAACATCCGCGTGCGCATTTCCCAGCGCACGACATTGGCCCATTGGTTGACCATCAATGGCAGGTCGCGCCAAGATTGCACCCAACGGCTCATGGCAGCGCCGATTACGGTTTCGGACGTGGGCCTAACGACCAACGGCTCTTCCAGCCTGGATTCAGGATCAGGCACGAGCTTTCCGTCTTTTTGTACTAGGCGATGATGGGTAACAACGGCCATTTCCTTGGCAAATCCATCTACGTGATCTGCCTCCTTTTCAAAAAAGGAGAGTGGAATGAAAAGAGGAAAATAACAATTTTCGACTCCTGCCAACTTGATCTCTGCATCCATCAGCTTCTGAATGCGTTCCCACATTCCATAGCCCCATGGACGTATCACCATGCATCCCCGGACGCCTGACTCTTCTGCCAAATCTGCTTCGGAAATGACCTCTTGATACCAGGAGGCAAAATTCTGGTCGCGAGTGACCTTAAGGGCGTGTTTGATCAATTGTTTATCCGCTAAATCTGAAAATTGTTAATGAAACAATGGAGATTATCCCTGAGAAAGGCGATCAATCTTTTCTTGTATTTCAGCCATCTGACGCTTCAAATCCGCCAATTCATCATTGTTGTCGGGTGACTTGCCTGCCAGATTCCCAAGGTTCGGCATGAGTGCCTCCCTTGCAGTGCGCATGAATTCGATATTCTGCTTTGCAATATGGCCAAACGGACCAGAGGTAATTGCTGTTTCGATTACGTCCTGGACCTGCCTCTGGTTCTTGCGAAAATTGTCCATCGAGCTCTCGAGAAATTGTGGAACCATGCCCTGCATTGAATCGCCATACATCGAGATCAGCTGCCTGAGAAAACCTACAGGCAGCATTTGCTGACCGCTATTTTCTTCTTCCATGATGATTTGTGTCAACACCCCGTGCGTGATGTCTTCGTTCGTCTTGGCATCGAGTACCTGAAAGTCGATTTCCTTTCGGGTCAACTCAGCCAGGAAATCCAACGTGATATATTTTGACGATTGGGTATTATAAAGCCGGCGGTTGGCGTATTTTTTTATGATGACCGGGCCTTCACCACTTTTATTGGCTGCGCGCGCCATGGAATAGTTTCCTTTCGGGATGATCCACCAGCTCTAGCACCAGTTTATCATGCACCGCAACATAGATGACTTTGCGACATGCGTAAAACCGAATCGATGGTCATATCCAAAAGATCACTGACGAATAGCAAGCGGAACGAGGCGGGCTTCAGGACAACCAACCTATTAGCTGGATTACAAAAATGAGTTGGGGAAGTTTCAACAAACTATCGGGCACTTTTGGGGCGCCGAGGCAAGGATTGGCGTGTTAATTAATCATCTGGTGAAATTTAATTTCGTAATTTTGCTAAACGACAATGTTAAATTCCGTTTGGCAAAAAAATGCACAAAACCGAACCTGTTGCAATGCAGCAACAGCGAGGCGAAAAGCTGAAAATTGAAGGCTTGCCTCTTGCGCTACGGTCACCACTGCGCTTTATCGGCGCATTAATCCAAAATGAACAACTTTATAGCTGGGGAGCTACATATATGAAGAAGTCACGTTTGATGATTGCTGGGTCGGCAATCAGCCTGGCACTTTTTGCTGCACTACCGTCCTATGCACAGGATTCGCAGGGCGATGATGCTGTCGCATCGCAGGAAGAAGACGAAGAAGAAGATGCGGGCAAGCCAATCCTCGTGACCGGTTCGCGCATCGCGCGCCCTACCCTGCAATCTGCTGTTCCATTGACATCGGTGACACTTGAAGACCTGACCGGTACAGGCGAATTATCACTCGGTGACGCACTGAACGACCTTCCTTCGCTTCGGTCCACTTTTAGCTCCGGCAACTCCAGTCGCTTCATAGGAACTGCGGGTCTCAGTCTTCTCGATCTACGTGGCTTGGGAACTGCTCGAACATTGGTCTTGGTCAACGGCCGCCGGCACGTCACCTCTACACCTGGCAGTGAAGGCTTTGACGTCAATACAATCCCGACTGACCTCGTTGAACGCATCGACATCGTAACTGGAGGTAACTCTGCAATATATGGTTCAGATGCTGTCGCCGGCGTGGTCAACTTCATCTTAAAGCGCGATTACGCTGGTATCGCTGCGCGCGCGCAGGGTGGCATTTCATCACGCGGTGATCGTGGCACATATTTTGCCAGCATACTTGCTGGCCAAAATTTTGGCGATGGCCGCGGTAACATTGCTGTTTCAGCCGAATATACACGAC
>JBATDO010000484.1:0-3599 GCA_049663505.1 Sphingorhabdus sp. | reverse complement strand
GTTCATACCACGCGGCTGCGCGCTCACCGTCGCGGACCATCACGGTGGTGCGTTTGATGATGTCGGTCATGTGATCTTGGGGCTTTCTATCAGGAGAACCTGACAGTCGGCAATTTCTGCGCGTAGCTTTTTGGCTTGTGCATATTCAGGACTGTTCCAGAATTTTTTCGCGGTCTCCTTATCCGGCCATTCTGAAATCACCATAGATGCTCCATCTCCAAATCCACCTTCGAGTAGTTCCGCACCGGGACCGCGCAGCACATATTTGCCGCCGAATTTTTCAACCAGAACGCCAGCCGCAGCGCCATAGCCAGCAATAAATTTCTCGCGGTCTTTAATACTGGCGGTCACGATCAAATAGGCAGCCATACAATATCTCCATCATTTGTCTGGACAAGTTACCGGCCATCGTACGCAGTGCAATCTCTATTTCGACCATCTCGCTCTATCGCGCAGATAACGGCCCGAATCCGCACCATCCTTCGGTTGATAATTGCTGAACAGGTTGGGACCATATTGCGAACGGTATTGCTCGTACACCGGCATGATAAGCTCGCTATGGACAATCGGCTGTCGATGCCGTGCGCGGAATTCCGCAATTGGAATACGCGCATGGACGAGCGTTTCAAACTCGGACTTCGCCTTGCTTATTTCCTCGCCGTCGGGGGCATAGATGGCCGAACCTCCGGCGCCGGTATCGGCAAAGTAATATTTACTCTCCGGGGAAGCAGCGTTGTTTGCGACGGCGGTGTAAATCCCGTTGTACAGAGATGTTGCTTGCATATCGATGGGAGAAAAGCCGCCCGAGGCCGTGCGCAACATAATTTCCGCCCCTTTCATTGCCATTGCGCGGAGCAACTCCGGCTCGCGCTGGGTCGAAGTGGTGGCAATATTGCCAATCGGCGTACGTGTGATGGGGATGACGGCATCTGCGCCATACATTTCAATATAACGATCCAATACATCATAGATTGTCGTCGTGAACAGCTCGAAATCGCCACCAAAAAACCCCTTAATATTACGCGCTTTCCAGTGTTTGTCGACCACCTCGCCCTCGCCGTTCATGATGGTGGTGATGGATAGCAGGTTTTCGGGCCAGTCGGGATCGCGGACATAGGAACCGAACACCAGCCAGCACCCATATTCTCGGGCCTTTTTGGCTAGTATTTCAGTTTCTTCGCCCGGGATTTCAATAGCCACCTTGCGTGCATCGGCGAGATTCCATTTGTCATAATAGCCGGTAATCGGAAATTCATGGAAGAACAGGAGATCCTTCTTTCCAGAAAACCCGTTGGCCGCATCAATCAAATCGACCATGTGTTGAACATTCGCCCTGCGCGTCTGTTTGAGTTTCGAAAGTTCTACTGGCAACACTCGGGATTGTACCACGCCAAGGGAAATGTGTGTTTTGGTAAGCGGAACGGTGGCATAGCGGCCATCGGGCGTGAAATTCAGCTTGTCCGGTCCGCCTTTGGTGCTGGCCTGAGCAAAATCGTTCCAGCTCAGCGCGGCACCAGCCGCAATCCCCGCTCCTGCGCCAAATAGTGCTCGTCTCGACAGGTAATTTGGATAGCCCATTATTTCTCTCCCTTTACAGCAAGCGCACAATTCCAACGAAAGTGTCTAAAAGCAAGTTATTTGTCCGGACAACATACAAGACTTCATCGAAGGTTAACCGCTGAACAATTTGTGGGGTTGCAATTGCGTTACACGACTAGCGCCAATTAAAATATGTAGTAATTTGTCTGGACAAATTATGCTGATTATGAAATTTGTGTCAGCGAAGTGACAAAATCACAATTTGGAGGGGAAATTAGGCAATGACCATTTTTGTGCACAAGACGGTAAAAGCTGCGTTGATGGCTGCAACAGCCTTGGGAGTAACGCCTTCCTATGCTCAAGTCGCAGAGTCCGGAGTAGACGCGAGAACGGACTCCGATATAATTATCGTTACAGCGCGTAAAAAGGAGGAAAATCTTCAATCGGTTCCGGTTACCGTGAGCGTATTTGGCGAGCAGTTGATTGACGACGCCAATATTGCCGGTCTGGAGGATCTGTCTGATTTTACGCCAGGTTTTCAGCTCCAATCTGCGTTTGGTCGCGACGCTGATCGTCCAATTATTCGTGGCGCATCCAATATTATTTCTTCTGAAGGTAAGGTCGGATTTTTTATCGACGGAATTCCATTCGTGGGAGCTGTTACTGCACTGGACCTCGAAGGCTTCAGTCGCGTTGAAATTATTAAAGGTCCGCAAAGCGCTGTATTTGGCCGCGGAACTTTGTCGGGGGCCGTAAACTATGTCTCAAAAGGAGCGGCTGATACCATAACTGCTGACTTTGAATTAACCGCTGCAACCTTCGGTAAATATGAAGTTTATGGACGTATTGCAGCGCCGATTGCTGATGGCCTAAGCGCCTTCATATCCGGTAAGTATAACAAATTTGATGGTTTTTACACAAATTCTGTTACCGGCAATCGTCTGGGGGAGGAAACCATGTCTCTATCCACCGGGCTCAATTATACAACCGACAATTTCGATGCATCAATTATGTACATACGGACAAAAGATGATGATGACCATTTTGCTATTGGTCTTCAGAATTCAACTTACAACAATATCTACACACAGGGTAGTCGTGGATATTATAAAGGAATTGTTTCCTTGCGTGAACCGATTGGCTTGAACACCGATCAGCTAATCAGTCCAGGGATCGTGCGAAATGCTGACCGCGTGCTGGCAAAGGCAACGGCTGATCTTGGTGGGTCTGGGTTTACCGCAACTGCACTACTTGGTTATTCGGCAATCACCCAGCGTTCAGGTACTGACCAAACGTATAACGACAAGACGGCATTATTTTTCTCTCCGTTTGTTTGTACTCTCATACCGAATTGTGCGTTCGGTAGGACGTCGTTCAACTCTGATATAGAAACAAAACGGGAGGCAATATCGGCTGAATTCCGGCTAGCATCACCACAGGACAATGCCTTTCGCGTTGAGATTGGAGGCTTTCTATTTGACGATACCACAAAGCGGACGGCCTACGGTCGGAAATTAACCGAAGCAGGATATGACCAAATTGCCGAAACCAATGTGGTATCGAACGTCGCCGCTTTCGGTTCGGTTGAATTTGATGTGACCGACAAGCTGACATTCGGAGGAGAACTTCGAGTTGCCAGCGATTCCGTGGGTACGCGGCCAGGTGCGTCCTATCGCTTGGGGGATCTTTTTCCATCGGCGCCCTTACCAAATCGGACGATTGTCGGTTTAGGAGCGGTGCGCAACGCAACATTTAATTCCATTTTGCCTCGTTTTACCCTCGATTATCAGGCAATGGATAATGTGCTTCTTTATGGGGTCTATTCGGAGGGCAACTCTCCAGGTGGTTTCAATGTTATTGGCGCACCAAATGAAACCTTTGAAGAAGAACTGCTGAAAAACTATGAAGTAGGTATAAAGGCATCCCCGTTAAGTGGTTTGCGTATTAACGTGGCGGGCTTTTTTAATGCCTATAGCAATCAGGTTTTGACTGGTACATTTACAACAGTCACTGGCGGCGTGAATTCATATAGCGAAAACGTCGGCGATACCGAAATTTGG
>JBATDO010000483.1:0-7315 GCA_049663505.1 Sphingorhabdus sp. | reverse complement strand
CGTCAGCAGAGTTGCACGAGATCAATTCAACCTTCCAGCCCATTCCCTCTGCGTATCGGGTGTACATCCGAAAAAGGTCCCCTGCGAACAGGGCTGCTTCGTCACCGCCGGTCCCGGCGCGGATTTCCAGCATGGCTGGCCGGTCATCTGCGCTATCCCGGGGAAGCAGTGCGACTGCGAGCGCTTGTTCAGCATCGCTCAACTGGTGACTGATGTCCTGCAGTTCCTCGACCGCCATGTCGCGCATTTCCGCATCGGCACCCGGCTCGTTTACCATGACCTGGAGCGTGTCGATTTCTGCACGCAAACGGCGTACCAGTTTCGCCGCATGCGCAACCGGCTCGAGCTCGGAATATTCGCGCGAAGCAGCAACGAAGGCGTCACCTTCCATCTGTCCTGAAGCCATCCGAGCCTCAAGTTCAGCAAAACGCGCCTCGATCTGCGCTATGCGTTGCGGAGAAATCCTGCTCATTGCTTCAGTGTTTGTACCAGCTGGTCCAGCAAAACCGTTACCTGTTCGCTGCTCACGAGGTTCTTTATCGTTGCAGATCCTGCTTTCAACTCGTCCTCGCCAATGATGACTGCGAATCGGGCACCGCTTTCATTGGCCCTTTGCATGCGCTTTTTCATGTTGCCCTTGAAAGCCATTTCCGAGGCAATGCCAGCACGCCGCAGATCAGCCGTGATGCCAATGGCGAACTGCTCGGCTGTTTCTCCCAGCGGCACGACTGCGACATGGGGCTTGCTCGTCGTTGGCACGTCTACCAGCATGGCTAGGCGCTCGATGCCTGCAGCCCATCCAACAGCAGGCGTTGGGGGACCTCCCAGGTTCTCGATCAGCCCGTCATAGCGGCCGCCCCCAAGCACGGTGCCCTGGGCACCGAGCCGGTCGGTTACAAATTCAAACGCGGTGTGACGGTAATAATCAAGGCCGCGCACGAGCCTCGCATTGCGCTCCCATGCCACACCAGATGCATCCAGTCCCGCTGTCACCGCGGTGAAGAATTGCTGCGCTTCATTCGACAGGTAATCGTCGATCACTGGTGCGGCTTCACAGATCGCACGATCGCCAGCATCCTTGCTATCGAGTATCCGCAAGGGATTGCGTGCCAGACGCTCAATGCTGTCGTGCGACAGATCTTTTTTGCGCGCATTGAAATAATCAATGAGCGCTGCGCGCCAGGCATCGCGACTGGGGGCATCGCCCAAGGTATTGAGTTGCAACGTCACGCCGTCGCTGACACCGAGCTCCTTTAGCAACTGGTCGGCCATGATCAGCAATTCGATATCTGCAGCTGGCTCAGCGGAACCGATGATTTCGGCATCGATTTGATGAAACTGGCGATAGCGCCCTTTTTGCGGACGCTCATAACGAAACAGCGGTCCATGCACGCTCAGCTTCATCGGCGCATATTGCTGCCAGCCATTGGTGAGGTACGCCCTGGCAATCCCCGCCGTGAACTCGGGCCGCAACGTGATAGAATCCCCACCCCGGTCCTCGAAGCTGTACATTTCCTTTGAAACGACATCTGTCGCCTCCCCCAGCGAACGCGAGAACACGGCAGTGGGTTCGATCACCGGCAGCTGAAGGCCACAAAAGCCGTAGAGCCTTCGAACATGTTCGAATGTTGCAACGACATGCGCGAAACGCGCCTCGGTCTCGCCGAACATATCCTGTGTGCCGCGCACTGCATGCGGGGTGTTGATTTTCGCCATGTGGGGTGCCCTAGCGACAATTTATCGCAAACGGAATAGGGCTGGACGCGAACTTGCAGTTTCGCCAAATAGCAGACGATGAAATCTTCAGTCATAACTGGCGCTCTGTGCGCTCTCGCCTTATCCAACAACCTTATTGCGTTGGATGCTTATGCTCAAAATAGCGCGCCTCAACCTGTGGCGATTGTAACGAGCATACCCGCGCCACAAGACCGCCCACTGGCAGCGCCTATGCAGCTGGAGGTCGATGCAACCGACATCGCCCGCGCAATATTCAATGTACGGCAGCGAGTACCCGTCGAAAAAGGCACACCGCTCGTGTTGCTCTATCCGCAGTGGTTGCCGGGCAAGCATGGACCGCGTGGAGCCCTGGCCGAGATGACGGGCCTCAAGATCAGTACTGGCGGAAAGATCCTGAAATGGAAGCGCGACCCGGTTGAAGTTTACGCTTTCCACGTGGAAGTTCCTTCAGACACAAATTTTGTCGATGTGGAGTTCCAGTTTACAGCCCCGGTCCGAGAAAGCGAAGGAAGGATCAATGTCACCACCAACATGACGAATATCCAGTGGGAACAAGTGGCTTTATATCCTGCAGGCCATTTTACCCGTGCTATCGAGGTCCGCCCTTCTGTTACCTTGCCGCCAGGATGGACCGGCATTGCCGCGCTGGACGGCGCCAAGGTCATCGGCAACCGCATCGAGTACGGACTGACCAATTTTGAAACACTGGTTGATAGCCCGATGTTTGCTGGTCCCCATTACAGGAAATGGGACCTGGGTCACAAGGTCACGCTGAATGTTTGGGCAGACGATCCGAAGTTCCTCGAGGCAAAGCCCGAGCACATCTCGGCACACAAGGCGCTGATCGACGAGGCTGTCGTCTTGTTCGGCTCCAAGCATTTCGATCGGTACGAGTTTCTGCTCGCGTTGACAGAGGAAATGGGCGGTATCGGGCTTGAGCACCATCGCAGTTCGGAAAACAGCCGCGAGACCGACTATTTTGTCGACTGGGACGATAATGGATCCGAACGGGGATTGTTACCCCATGAGTTGACCCATAGCTGGAACGGGAAATTCCGTCGTCCTGCGACAATGTGGACGCCCGATTATGCCACTCCGATGCGGGATAACTTGCTGTGGGTGTATGAAGGACAAACCAGCTACTGGGATCTGGTGTTGGCTGCACGATCGGGTCTGCAGTCCAAGGAAATGGTACTCGCTGAATGGGCGAAATATGCCGGCTTTTACGCTGAACAGCCCGGCCGCGAATGGCGTTCAGTCGAAGATACGACCCATGACCCCATTTTTGGGGCCCGCAAGGCCAAGCCTTTCGCCAGCCATGCTCGCGGCGAGGACTATTATAATGAAGGATCGCTCGTCTGGTTGGCCGCCGACATGACCATTCGCGAGCTTTCCAAGGGAAGAAGATCGCTCGATGATTTTGCCAAGTCCTTTTTTGGCGTTCGCGATGCAGATTGGGGCGTGCTCACTTATGATTTCGACGAAGTCGTAAAGGCGTTGAACGCGGTGCAACCTCATGATTGGGCGACGTTCCTCGATACCAGGCTTCGCCAGCCCGCCCAGCCCGCTCCGCTCGATGGATTCGAAAAAGGGGGCTACAGGCTGGTCTGGAGAGACGAACCCAACATCTTTGACAAGGAGCGGATGAAGGAGGGCAACAATGTCGATCTGACGCACTCCCTCGGGCTGACCATTGACAAGGATGCCAAGGTCACGTCGGTTTTCTGGAATGGCCCGGCTTTCAACGCAAAAATCGTCAATGGCACCAAAATCATTGCAGTTGATGGCTATGCCTATTCGAAAGACCGCCTGATGGACGCGATCAAAGCCGCAAAGGGCAACAAGGTTCCAGTCCGGTTGCTGGTTGAACGCAACAAATATTATAACCAAATAGACATCGCATATTCAGGCGGTCTTCGCTATCCGCACCTCGAGCCTATGGCCAAGAGCGAAGGGGCGATTGATCGCCTGCTCGCGCCGCGTCGTACAAACAAGTAACAAACGAAAGCAATCTCCCATGCGTATCGATCTTATCCCGGCTGGCGACAACCCGCCAGAAAGTCTCAATGTCCTGATTGAAGTGCCAATCGGTGGCGAACCCGTTAAATATGAATTCGACAAGGCCTCGGGCGCTCTCTTCGTGGACCGTTTCCTGCACACGCCAATGCGCTACCCTGCCAATTACGGATTTGTCCCGCATACGCTGGGTGAAGACGGTGACCCGCTCGACGCGCTCGTCGTGGCCCGGTCCCCCATTGTTGCCGGCGCCGTTGTGAAGTGCCGCCCGATCGGTGTTCTCATGATGGAAGACGACAAGGGCGGCGACGAAAAGTTACTTTGCGTGCCGGTCAATACCACTTTCCCATATTATGCAGACGTGGTGACCTACAAGGACATGCCACCCATTGTTCTTCAGCAAATCGAGCATTTCTTCACACACTACAAGGATCTCGAACCGGGCAAATGGGCTAAGCTAAATGGATGGGGCGATGCAGACGATGCAAAGCAGATCATTTTGGACTGTATCGCCCGTGCAGCGGAACACGGTGTGTGATGCGCCTAGTCGCGGTTGCCTTGCTGTTGACGCTATCAGCGTGCGCCACGCCAGAGACGCGTGTGCGCGCGGCGCTTCTGGATGCAGGACTGCCCAGGCCGATCGCCTCGTGCATGGCTGACCGGATGGTAGACAGGCTCTCCTTGTTGCAACTGAACAAGCTCAGTGGCCTTAAGAAGCTCCGCGACAAAGACGTGCAGAAGCTTAGCGTTAACGAGTTCCTGAAAAGGACTCGCTCGTTGCAGGACCCCGAGATACTTGGGGTGGTGACTTCTTCGGGGCTGATTTGCGCGATTAAAGCCTAGCTAAACCACCGGGTAACAAGGGCTATCCAGCCAGCTTCCGATTTCATCGGAGCTGGCGCCGTCCCGAAATCTGCGCATTCAAGGCACCGCGCCTGGATGCCCTTCACGCCAGTAAGCATGTCAAGATCCGATGCCATGCGCACGACCAGGAGTTGTTGCCGCCACGCGGCATGGGCAAATATGTCCATCGGTGCAGTGGCTGATGCGCGCTTGGGCAACAGCCCGCCCAATATCGTCTCTGCAAGACTGGACTGCGGTTCAATATATACAGCGTGCCAATTGTCCGATTTCAGACCTGCGCGCTTAACTGCTTCGGCCAATGCATCGTCCATCCCTCCGAAACGGTCAACCAGGCCAATCTGCCGGGCGGTTCCACCTGCCCAAACACGTCCCTGCGCGATGGCATCGACCTGCTCGGGAGTTTTCCGACGCGCCGTCGCAACGCGGGTGATGAAGTCCCTGTATCCGTTTTCGATGGCGCTCTGGGCTACCCGGTCAAATTCCGCACTAAATCCACCGAGCACATCTGGTTCGCCCGACAATGGCGTCGTCTTAACGCCGTCTGCGTTGACGCCGATCTTGGAAAGACCGGTCTCGGCACTGGGGATGACGCCAAATATCCCGATTGAACCCGTAATCGTAGAGGGCTCGGCAAAAATCACGTCCGCTGGCAAGGACACCCAGTAGCCGCCACTCGCTGCCATATTGGCCATCGAGACGATTACGGGAATTTTCTTCGCCTTGGCAGCATCGATCGCGACCCGGATCTTTTCCGAAGCGTTTACCGATCCTCCTGGCGAGTCAACACGAATAACCAGGGCTTTCAGGTCCCTGTTATCGAGCGCCTGATAGATCAATCCGCTGATCGTATCGCCTGCAGCCGCACCTGGCCCTGCTTCGCCGTCAACGATTGTACCAGCGATCGTGACGACCCCCACTGCTTCGCCTGCACCAGCAGGTCCATAATGCGTCAGGAGCGCCTCCATCCGCGTCGCGGCAAATCCCCCGGTAGTTTTCTTGTCATCTGCACCGACCTTGCTCGCCACAAATTTTCCAAAGGCAATTCGGTCACCGAGCCTGTCAACCAGCTTGGATGATAGAGCCAACGCCGACAGGTCGCCCTTTGCACCCTCGACCGCACCTGCCGGATCAGTAACAAGAGGCTTGATCGATGCCTGGGGGCGCGCCTTTTTGACATCGGCGACCCACTGGGCCCAAACCTCGTCATAGACCGCCTTGATCGCCTCCTTGGATTCAGGCGATTGGTCGGTGCGCATATAAGGTTCTACTGCACTCTTGTAGGTGCCAACACGGTATATGTGGGCCTTGATGCCAAGCTGGTCGAGCAAGCCCTTGTAATATGGCTGCGATCCGCCCGGACCTGACAAAATTGCTCCGCCAAGTGGGTCCATCCATATCTGCGATGCATGCGCTGCAAGCTGATAACTATCGTCGGAATAAGCCGTTGCGAAGGCATATACCGGCTTACCCGCCTTCTTTACTGCATCGAGGCTGTCGCCGATCGCAGCCAGGCTCGCTTGTCCACCGCCGAGGAAGCGGTCCATGTCCAGTACGACGGCCTTGATCCTCTTGTCATTTTCAGCAAGCTTCAAGGACCTGATGACATCGCGTTGGCGAATCTCGCTCATGGGAAGCGTGCTCGATGTCAGCACCGCAATCGGATCCACTTGAGCCGGCTGCTCCGAGATCACGCCGTCCAGGGATAGCAACAACGCACCTTCATGCACGATTGCAGGCTTTGGTCCTGCGTTGAGGACAGCAAATAATGCAGCGAAAAACAGGAGAAGCAGCAGCAGGACCAACAGGTCTTTCAGCGCTACAATGATTTTCCAGCTCATCCGCATGAATTGCATATTATGTATTCCTTGATGTCGAGACGCCGATGTAGGGTCCCAACACCGGATTACCAGCAGCATTTCGACCAAAACCGTCCACGGATGTATAAGTGTATCCAAAAAGGGCCGCCGGGTTTGCACCGGCGGCCCTTAAACATGGGTCAGCGGTCGGACGTCCCGCTGCCGGAAGTTGCTTTCATGCCGTGATCGGCATCGCTGACTGGATCAGCGGCCGATCTCCCGAACGGAATTGCCCGACCTCTTAACTGAACCATGAGACATCGGATCACCTCCTTTCGTTGAATGGAAATTGCTTGCTTCAAACATTTTATCTGCCCTCCGCGACTCGGAAATTGAATCAAACAAACTTTGGAAACAAGACTTGTAATTAATTTTTTTTCCGGCAATTATTGTTGTTCTGCGCGGCGTGTAACAATTGCTTGCCTAGCCGCGGCAATCTTCCACAACCTTGCCGATTTCAGGCCATGCGGGGATGGCAATGGGCAACTGTCCAGCGACTTCGAGCGCGATGCGTCCACGACTGTAGATCACGGCGTCGAGGATTGGATCGGCGGGCATGAGCTCGGCTGCAATGTAGGAAGGCACGGCGCCTGTTGGCCTGCCAACTAGCTCCTTCATCATTGCACTGGAACGGATGACAAAGGAGCCCGTACCTTCGCCCGCGCGTGCCAGGTAGATTCGCTTGCGTTCAATATCACATCGCAACGTGACAAGCGCATCGGCCCCGCTCATCCCAAAAAGCGCGATCGATCCGCGTTGATCGCGCCTGTACACCCAGTCCCCCGCCGTGAGTGGCCAATCCGTCCAGTCCCCAGTCAAACGCTGGGGCCCAGGTGGCGCCG
>JBATDO010000482.1:0-2877 GCA_049663505.1 Sphingorhabdus sp. | reverse complement strand
GTAACACCCAGCGGGGCGAAACCCGCACGTTTTTCTTGTCGTCACTCAACATGAAGCCCAGAAATGCCAGCACAAACAAGATGAGCGACAATGGTATCGAATTGAGCAGAAAGTAGCTTAGTCGCTGAGGCGACACGATGTCGACATATGCATAAACCAGCGTGAAAAGAAACGGCCGCTTGAATGCCATGAGCATGATCAGCGCGATATAGCCAACAAAGACAAGGTCACGCATCGGGGGGCACCTGAATCTTGCGAACCGAGGAGTGGCGCCTCGTGAAATAGCCTTCGGGTTCCGTCTCCGGCGTTGGCGGGTCCTCGATATCGAGTTCCGGCCGGTTCATCAGGTTCCACAGTGCAAGCGCAAGCAAGGCGTGGCTCAGCAATATCGATAAATTGTCGATCATTTGCCTTGCTGTTCCCTGTTCCTGTGAATGATGTGGTGCCGGTGGTATATCGGACACGAGTTGACGTCGCGTTAATCCTTTTTTGCCATAGATTTGCGCCATGTCGCGCATTCTACACGTCCTCGATCACAGCCTGCCATTGCATAGCGGCTATACCTTTCGCACCCGCGCGATATTGAAGGCACAGGCGGCAGCAGGTTGGGATATCGCGGGCATAACGGGCGTGCGGCAGTATCAACATGGTCAAACACCGGGCGCGCTGTGTGAAACCGTGGAAGGACTGACTTTTCACCGGACAATGGCCGCGGCATCGGGACCAAGTCCATTGCGTGAGTGGCGCGAGGTATCTGCGCTCGCCGAGGCAATTGTGGCATTACACGCAAGATGGCCGTTCGAACTGCTTCATGCACATTCGCCCTCTCTTAACGGCTTGGCCGCGCATCGTGCAGCGCATCGACTTGGCATTCCACTGGTATATGAAATTCGCGCCTTCTGGGAAGATGCTGCAGTGGGAAACGGCACCGGCACTGAAGGCTCGGCCAAATATCGGCTCACTCGCGCGCTCGAAAATCACGTAGTCAGAAATGCAGACATGGTGGCTGTGATATGTGAAGGTTTGAAGCGCGACCTTTCAGAACGCGGTGTCCCTGCACATAAGATCATTGTGGCACCCAATGGCGTGGACCTCGAACTTTTCGGTTCTCCATGCCCGGCAGATGCCAAGCTGGCGGCCGATCTTGGTCTCGTTGGCAAGGATGTCATCGGTTATATCGGTAGCTTCTATGAATATGAAGGGCTTGACGACCTCATCGCGGCGATGCCGCTTCTCAAAAGTGATGCGCACTTGTTGCTCGTCGGCGGCGGACCAATGGAGCAGGCATTGCGAGCGCAGGCTCAAAGTTCGCCCGTCGCCGAACGCATCCATTTTGTGGGTCGCGTGCCGCATGACGAGGTCGAGCGCTATTACAGCCTCGTTGACGTGCTCACCTATCCGCGTAAGCGCATGCGGCTCACTGATCTGGTAACCCCGTTGAAACCTTTGGAAGCCATGGCCCAGGGACGCCTTGTCGCAGCATCTGACGTCGGTGGGCACAAGGAGTTGATCCGCCACCAGGAAACGGGCATTTTGTTTGCGGCAGACAATCCGATGGCGATTGCAGGCTCGCTTGACAACTTGTTCGCCAACCGACCACTATGGGATACCGTGCGAGCCCGCGCGCGCGATTTTGTCGCGCAGGAGCGCAGTTGGCAAAAGAACATATATCGTTACGAACCTGTTTACCATTTGTTGCTAGGGCAGAAGACCATGGCCAAGGCTGCCTAAGCGTAGCGGGCGTAGATGCAGGATGAGATATGCGCAAAAGCGTGCCAAATGACCAAATACGAGCCATCGCAATGGCGATGGGTGGAGCGATTGTGGCTTCGGTTGCAACCATGTTTGTTCCTGCAACGGTCCTTGAGAGCATCACGGGATCGATCGGTCTTTCAGAACTTGTCCCGCAAGCAGCCGCTCCCCTTGGAGACACTGCCCGCGCCATAATTGCCTTTGGGATCGGCGCATTCACGCTTGCAGCTTTATCCTTCATCCTTTTGCGCCAGGAAAGTCCGACGAAAAGGCCTGTGATGGCAGCGCTGGACACGAACGCTATCGACGACGTTGACACAGATGACTCATCGAAAGAGCGTTTGTCCCGCTTTAAGCTTCCCCGCATTGCTATCCCCCAATTTCCCTGGGTGAGATCGCATGCTGACATTGTCGAACTTGCAGACCTGCCAAAACTCAAAAACGGCGACGGCCATCCCGACGCCCCACCGCGCCGACCGATTTCTGCGGCCCACGACCTGCCTACATTCGACCAGGTGGAGATCGAAGCGCTCGTGCCCATTGAAACCGCTCATGAAACTGAAGTCGAACCAGCGCCTGTTGCAACCCCCGCAGCTGCTGCAGCAGAATCCATCGCTGCCAACCATGAAACAATGAAGATGGCGGTCCAATCGGACAATCCAGCAAGCCCGGTCTTGGCTCGCGAGCCCGAACCGTCCGACGTGGTTCAGGTGGCAATTGACGCGCAGCCAACGCTTGCCGAGATGGTGGCGCAACTGGAAGCCGCGGTGACGGAACGGCAAAAGCAGCTGGCGGACCTGGAAATCGTAGCGGCCAGGCTGGCAGAAGAAAATCAGTCAACAAGCGCTGCATCAACAGCAATGGGTACAATCGAGTCGGCAGCACCAATATTGGACGACGAATTCCAGCCCGCATCTCTGCGCGTCGCGCGCGCGCCCCTCGAGGTGGTGCCATCGACGCCAGTCAAGGACGATGACATGGAAGGCGCACTGGCGGCAGCACTTGCAACGCTTCACCGGATGAACGGGGCCGCGCGCTAGGCACGTGGTCATCAACCAAAGCCCGTTGGCAGCGGAGGTCTGACTTGCAAGGATGGAGCGAAATTGCCACATAGCTTGCCATGTC
>JBATDO010000481.1:0-2094 GCA_049663505.1 Sphingorhabdus sp. | reverse complement strand
TCCTTGAGCGCGCTCACCAGGAAAGTCGGCGCTTTACCTTTGCTCCTCTTCAAGTCACCGCCCATAGGCACGCCGCGACCATAGCCCGCAGCTACCCAGTCATTTTTCAAATCCGATTTGGAAAAATCCCAGCCGCCAAAGAAACGGACCTTCATCCTTGGTCCGGTCGTCGCGTAGGTTTCCTTGCGCATCATCGCGTCAAAGATTGCGCTCCGCGTATTTTCTTTGGCCCACACGGCGGCATAGCCACTCGCGAGATAATGCCATCCCATTCGACCACGCGCATCGCCAGTCGTCCCGACTTCTGTGGCCCGATCACCGCGTGGTTCGACGCTCGAAAATTTGCCGTAATAGTTGTTGTCGTCTGCCGTTGCCAAGCCGGTGTGGCTGTCGGTTGATCCGATCATCCCAAATTTGAATGGATTGACCCCCAGCTTCTCCTGCAGCAGCAACCCACGCTTTAATGCCTCCCGAACATAGTCGCCCGGCAGCATCGCGTTGGCTTTGGCAGTAGAGTTATCGAGATTTCCAATGTCCCATCCGGCCTTGCCGAAATCGGCAAACTCGTCATTGGGTGAAAGAAAGGGGTGGGCTTCGCTGTCACCCTTGATCTGCGTAGCTTCCGCGATTGGTTCCCAACGCTGCCTGCGCCGGGCGTAATCCACCGTCAGCGCATTTCCGCGAAAATCGTCCATCGCGAACATCAATCCGTTAGAAAGATTGCTGTTATGCGGGATCGCCAAGACCTGCCCGCCGGTGGTGGTTTCATAATTGGCCATATAAGCCCAGAGCTTTTCCGGATCCGCACCGTTCAATGCGGAGAAGGGTAAAACCTTGCCGACGCGCTCGGCGCCATCACGAAACATCACGATCCGGTGAAGGTTATTGCCCTTGGGTGTAGACGTGAATTCATAGCCTAAAAATGCGGTGAATTTGCCAGGATTGTTATAGCGTTCAACCGTGCTGACATAGCTGTCCCAAGTCGATTGAATGATCCGTTTTGAATTTACCGGATCCGACATGACGGCTGGGAGCTTTCCTTGTGAATAATCAGTGACCAGCTCTCTTTGGGCCTGCTGCGCCTCATCGCGGGTGCCGTGCATCATCCTGTTCCAGCGCTTTATCGTCTGGTCAGTCATCAAATAAGGCGCGCCGTCGTGAATCTCGCGACCTGTTCCGATCAATTCCGCATGATCGGCAATCAGCAAGAAATCGAGCGGTCTATCAAGTTGTGCATCTATCCCGGTTGTTGATTTTATTTTCTCGCCTTGGGCAAAACGCAATGCATCCTCAGGAGTCAATCTCACGCCGTTCAGAATTGCGTCGCCGCTGTTGAGTGTATGTAGATGCGTATCGCCAAAAAAGACCTGCGTCGGATAAGGCAGGGGATCAGGCGTCGCCGCGTGTGCGGACGAAAGCACGGTAAAATCCTGCTTTGGCGCGGGAGCCGCGTTCGGCCCGCAAGCAGAGAGTGCAAGGCCAATTGCCAGAATAGAGACTGCTGTCGCGCGCATATATTATCCTTTGAAACCAACCCAGATCGGTGAGCCATAGCCGCGTTCCTGGTGAACGAGCCTCGCATCCTTTGGTAGACTGCGCTGGCCGATCTGCACCATGTCATGAGCCAGCCATGTCGGCGTCGGAATTTCCAGCACGCGGGTGTAGTAAAAGGCCCGCTCGCCCGCTCGATAGGCAGGGTCGCACCAAAAGGCGGAGAGCACGGGCGCTCCGATATTGTTGTTATAAGTCGCGCCCTTGACCGTGTTGCCAACCGGCGGCAGTTTCCCGCCCTTGCCCGGTTTGCGGTTGCCACTCCAGACAACATCGAACACGCGTTCCTGCATTTTCCCTCTGGCGTCGATCCACCCTTTGACAATCTGGATTCGATCAAGGTTCGCACCGTCAGGATCGCGCATCGCCTCGATCAGGAAAGTGGGCGCGACGCCGCTGCCCGGCAGGTCCGAACCCATTGATACGCCCTTGGCATAGGCAACACGCACAAAGTCCGGTGCATGGTGGTCTGCCGCTGTAAAGTTCCAGCCGGCGAACATTCTCAGCCGCATCCGCGTTCCGGTCGTTGCGAATACCTCGCGC
>JBATDO010000480.1:0-6245 GCA_049663505.1 Sphingorhabdus sp. | reverse complement strand
GGACCCGCTTTGCCTGCGGTTGTCCAATCACGTAATCGTCGAGAACATCACAAATTTCCTGCGGGCTTGGAACTTCGCCTTCCTTGCGCCCGGTCAATGCCCCCTTGGTTTCTTCGCGAATGATATCGTTGCACAATTCCACGCATTCATCGCAAATGAACACTGTGGGACCGGCAATCAACTTGCGGACTTCATGCTGCGATTTCCCGCAGAAGGAGCAATATAAAGTGCTCTTGGTATCTGATCCGCTCAACTTCGTCATAAATCGTCCTGCGTTTTCGCGCCTAGGATGCGCGAATTGTCATCAAACCGTCATCCTAAAGGAGCGATTCATTTTGGCAATAGCCCAAAAGGGCCTTTGTCAGCTTAGCAAATGTGGTGGATGAATATCTAACAGAAGGCCACCCTTATTTATCTTCGCTTTCGGCAGCAGTTGGTCGTTTATCGAACACCTCGTCAACCAAACCAAATGCCTTTGCCTCATCTGCCTCAAGGAACGTATCACGATCCATCGCTTTTTCGATATCCTTGAGAGGCTTGCCGGTATATTTTGCATAAAGATCATTCAGGCGCTTACGGATGCGCAAGATCTCTTTTGCCTGAATTTCAATGTCTGATGCCATGCCACGCGACCCACCTGAGGGTTGATGGACCATGATACGCGCATTGGTCAATGCCACGCGCATCCCGGGCTCACCCGACGCCAGCAGGAAGCTCCCCATGGATGCCGCCTGTCCGATACAGACAGTCCCCACGCGCGGCCGAATATACTGCATTGTGTCGTGAATCGCCATTCCCGCAGTGACCACACCGCCTGGTGAATTGATATACATCCAGATATCCTTCTTGGGATTGTCTGATTCAAGGAATAACAACTGGGCAGTGATTATCGAGGCCATCTGATCCTCGACTTCGCCGGTCACGAATATGATCCGTTCACGCAGCAGTCTTGAAAAAATATCCCAGCTTCGCTCCCCACGGTTTGATTGCTCGATAACGACCGGGACTAGGGCTTGTACGGGATCAAACGGAACGTGCATGAAATACCTCTGAAATGTTTTGCTGTGCGCTGAAGCCTACATCGGCGCGAGCAAGCAAAGTTTCAAGCAGGAAAAAGGTTAAGGACAGGTGCACCGTCAATGTGTCGAATGATCCGTCGGGACAAAATATATCGAAAAAACCGATTAGCCTGTCCTTATTCATTGCTTTGACCGATCAATCCATACGTGTGATATATTGGGAGTGCAAAAATTATGTTTCATTAAAAAGGAGACAAATCCATGAATGCCGAGAGCAAATGCCCAGTCAATAGCGGTAATATGGACGGGAACGCGGTGCTTTTTGAAATGACAAATCGGATCTGGTGGCCAAACCAAATCGACATCTCCATCCTGCACCAAAATTCCCAATTATCAAATCCGATGGGCAGCGATTTCGATTACATTGCGGAATTCAAAAAGCTCGATCTGAGCGCCGTCAAAGCCGACATCTTCGCTTTAATGACTGATTCGCAGGAATGGTGGCCAGCCGATTACGGCCACTATGGACCACTTTTTATCAGAATGGCGTGGCATAGCTCGGGAACATACAGAGTTGCTGACGGCAGGGGTGGCGGTGGTTCCGGGACACAAAGGTTCGCTCCGCTCAACAGTTGGCCCGACAATGGCAATCTCGACAAGGCGCGGCTCCTGTTGTGGCCGATTAAGCAGAAATACGGCCGGGCATTGAGCTGGGGTGATTTAATGATTCTTGCAGGTAACTGCGCAATCGAATCCATGGGCGGTCCCACTGTCGGTTTCGGCGGTGGTCGCGTTGATGTCTGGGAGCCTGAACTCGACATTAACTGGGGGCCTGAACGAGAGTGGCTGGGTGACAAACGGTATAGCGCAGATCGTGAGTTGGCAGGCCCGCTCGGCGCGGTGCAAATGGGACTAATCTATGTCAATCCTGAAGGGCCGAACGGCTCGCCTGATCCCGTCGCATCTGGTCGCGATATCCGCGAAACCTTTGCGCGAATGGCCATGAATGACGAGGAAACTGTTGCCTTGATCGCTGGCGGCCATGCATTCGGCAAAGCCCATGGTGCTGGTGATCCTAAGCAATATGTGGGGCCAGAACCCGAGGGAGCACCAATCGAAGCTCAAGGGCAAGGCTGGTTGAACAGCTTGGGAACCGGAAATGGCGAACACACCATTACAAGTGGAATTGAAGGCGCCTGGACAATGACCCCCACGACTTGGGATAACAATTATCTCGAATGCCTTTTCGGTTTCGACTGGGTGCTGACAAAGAGTCCGGCTGGCGCGCACCAGTGGACGCCAAAAAACCCGGAAGCTCAAGGAACTGTTCCCGACGCGCACAATCCAACAAAGCGCCATGCCCCAATGATGACAACGGCCGACCTGGCTTTGCGGTTCGATCCCATCTACGAGCCGATAGCCCGGCGTTTCAAGGATGATCCAGGCCTGTTGTCGAGCGCTTTTGCTGAAGCGTGGTACAAGTTGACCCACCGAGACATGGGGCCGCATCTTCGGCTTCTCGGTCCTGAAGTACCCGCTCAGCCGAGGCTTTGGCAAGATCCGGTTCCCACAGCGAATGGCTCCCCGATCGACGAGAAGGACATTGCCACGCTCAAGTCACAGATGCTCGCATCGGGCCTTTCTATTGCACGACTGGTAAAGACTGCTTGGGCTTCAGCGTCAACTTATCGCCGGACCGATATGCGAGGTGGTGCCAATGGCGCGCGAATACGGCTAGCTCCAGCCAAGGGATGGGCGGTCAATGAACCCGAGGAGTTGGCCAATGCGTTGGAGGTCATGGAAACAATCCAGGCAAGCTTTAATACGTCCGGTAAGAATGTGAGCCTCGCTGACTTGATTGTGCTCGGCGGCGCGGCTGCGATTGAAAAGGCAGCAAAGGATGCGGGACACGAGGTGTCGGTGCCATTCACACCAGGCAGAACCGATGCTTTGCAGGCGCAAACCGACATTGAATCCTATGCGGTACTTGAACCTAAGGTCGATGCTTTTAGGAACTTCGTCGGAGCAGATACGCCTTGGGCCCATGAGGAGTTGCTCATTGATCGTGCTCATTTGCTCGGCCTGACGGCCCCAGAAATGACAGTTCTTTTGGGTGGACTACGTGTATTGGGAGCTAATCACGGTGGAAAGCTACACGGAGTGTTCACAGAACGACCAGGTACACTCACCAATGACTTTTTCGTCAATTTGTTATCCACGAGCATGTCGATGAAGTGGGAACCGACCGGCAATGGCGAATTCATCGCCAAGGACCGCAAGACCGGCGAGCAGAAGTACACAGCCACGCGCGTCGATTTGATCTTTGGCTCGAACTCGCAACTGCGGGCGCTGGCTGAAGCCTACGCCACAAAGGATGCAAGCCAGGCATTTGTCGATGACTTTGTCGCCGCATGGACCAAGGTGATGAATGCCGACCGGTTTGATCTAGCTTGAATTCTGGCTTTCGCTAAACTGACTTATAAGGGGCCCCGGGCATCAGGCTGGGGCCCCTTTATATTTTGCTCCAACTGCAAAAAGACGACCGGCTATTTGCTCGCCGGGATCAAATTCATCAGAAGTGTCAAAGATTTGTCCAATGCGGCCTTGCCCGGCCGCCCACCTGCATAGCGACCCAATCTAACTATCACCAAATCATGTGAAGGAATGATAATCGTATATTGTTCGCCGGCACCTGCCATGAAGTAAGCGTCTTTCGGAATCGGAAAGCTCTTGTCGCCGTTGATCCAGAACAGGCCACCATATACCGGACGACCATCCGCAACCCAGGCAGGAGCCAGTGTGCTGACGAATTTCGCGTAGCCTTCGGGCAAGATGCGTTTGCCCTCCCAAAGACCATCCTGCAGATAAAGGTTGCCAAGCCGCGCCCAATCGCGCCCAGCCATCAGGTCATAGCCTTGCGTCAAGAAATTTCCACTGGCGTCGGTTTCCAAAACGGCAGACCTGATACCGATCCTGTCGAACAGCGCCCGTTGAGGAAATGTCAGGTAATCTTCGCCCCCTTTTTCTACTGCCAAACGGATCAAGTAGTTGGTCAGCACCGGGTCGGTATTGCGATAACGGCCGATTGTTCCCGGTGGCCATTGCTGAGGCCTGCTTGCAGCATAGGCAAAAGCATTGTCGCCAGTATAATAATACCAGTGATCCGGATACCCACCGTCATAAATATAGTCGGGATCCTGTTCCGCCCGGATGCGCAACCCACTCGACATTTGCAATATGTCACGAATGCGAATGTCTGCGCGTTTGTCGCCAGTTCCCTGCCATTCGGGAATTGGCGCAGACTGGTCGAGCCTATATGTACCTTGCTCAATCAAGACGCCCATAAGGCTTGCTGAAATGCTTTTGCCCATCGACCAGCCTTCAAGCGGCATGTTCGCATCGGCGCCCGAACCATAACGCTCGGCTATAATCTGCCCCTTCCAGGTAATGACAAAGGCCTGGGTGAAGGTATTTTCGGAACCAAATGCCGCATCTACAATGGCATCAAGCTTTTCCGGATCAAGCCCGTTGTTTACACTCGAATCAAGCTTGTCACCCATCGGCCAGGCCGTCGTGGCCGCGTTGGGTAGCCGGCGCGGAACGGCCTTGGGCGTAAAGGCCAAGTTCGACGTATCTTGGGGAATGCTGATGCATCCTTGGTCACCCACATATCGCGCGGCACGAGTAAGGCCCTGCTTGGTCGTCACCCTCACCTCGCGTTGTTTACGGTCGATAACAGGGTTGCCTGCCTTGACGCGGTGGCCCACCGACGCAAGCGCGTTACTGTCGCCCAGCGTTTGCTGCGCAAAGACCGGGTCCATCCCACTCACAAAGACTGCACTGCACATCAGCTTGGCATATGCTACGGTGTAGTGGCTGAGCGGATCGCCAGGCGGCGGCGTCCATTCATTGGAGATTTCAACCGCTTTTGCGCGAGCAAACATTGCCTCACGGGCTGAATCTGCTTTTTGAGATTGGGCATTTGCGGGGACCGCAAGGACGAGTAAAAGTCCCGCTAAAATGAACGTGCTACGCATTACAACAACTCCCGCTCGACAAGGGAGCAGCAGGTTTATGCCAGCAGTCTAATGTCGTCAATGCGCAGGAAATGTGAAAAGGGGTGGCGCAGGCCACCCCTCCATCTTATTTCTTGGTTGCGGCTTTCTTGGCAGGGGCTTTCTTGCCTTCTGGCTTTGCCTCGTCCTTGGCTTCAGTCGCTTTTTTCGCAGAAGAAGCTTTCTTCGCTGCAGGTTTCACTTCTTTTACAGGAGCCTCTGCTGACACCGCGGCCTTTTTGGAGCTGCCCTTTTTCTTTGCTTCAGGCTTGGCTTCAGGTTCAGCCTCAATCGCTGCTTCCAGCTCGTCCTTGGTCACGGACTTTTCGGTAACTGCTGATTTTTCAAACAAGAAATCAACAACCTTGTCTTCGAACATTGGTGCACGTAGCTGCGCTGCTGCCATCGGATTTTCCTGCAAATATTGCACGAAACGTTGGCGATCTTCCGGGCGATATTGTTGAGCCGCCTGCTGTACCAGCATGTTCATTTCCTGCTGATTTACTTCCACGCCATTTGCTTGGCCGATTTCAGACAAGAGCAAGCCGAGGCGTACACGCCGAATAGCAATGTCGTGATAGTCACTACGCTCGGCTTCCATCTCTTTCTTTGCTGTCTCAGGATCCTCTTCGCGTGCAGCTTCTTGCTCAAGTTGCGCCCAGATCTGCGCAAACTCGGCTTCAACCATTGAGGGAGGGACCTCGAAATCATGATCAGCTGCAAGCTGGTCAAGCAACTGCCGCTTCATATATGTCCTGGTCAGGCCATTATGCTCTTGCTCAACTTGAACTTTCATGAGTTCGCGGAGCTTGTCGATTCCTTCAAGGCCAAAACTCTTGGCAAGATCGTCGTCTGCCTTAGCTTCGACGGGCTTCTTCACTTCGCCAACCACGATATCAAAAGTGGCAGCCTTGCCTTTCAGGTTTTCCGCATTGTAGTCGTCGGGAAAAGTGACATTAATGAGCTTCTCGTCATTCGCCTTCAACCCGATCAGCTGGTCTTCGAAACCGGGGATCAACTGTCCTGATCCGATTTCAACGGACATGCCTTCTCCCTTGCCGCCCTCGAATGGAACGCCGTCAACTTTTCCTTCAAAGTCGATCACGATGAGATCGCCAGCAGCAGCCTTGTAGGTCTTTGGTGCGGCTTCAAAGCTCTTTTGACCCGCGGC
>JBATDO010000479.1:0-7716 GCA_049663505.1 Sphingorhabdus sp. | reverse complement strand
ACTGGTCCGCTGCAGCCTGCTCCACCAGCTGGGTTGTTCTCACATTGTGAAACGAGGCTATGATAGCTTCTTCGATGGACAGTTGAGCTCCGCGCAGGCGTGCTTCAGCGGCTCGGACTTGTGCACTCGTCTCTGTTACGCGCCCTGAAACCCGCCCTCCGCTATAGAATTGCCAGCGCGCGCGCATGCCGACGGTGGCGCTGTCGGCGCTATAGCCCGGGAAGAACTGGTCGCGCACCGATGCACCTTCAGCAAATGCACTGATCATTGGTAGCCGATCAGCATTTGCACCCTGCGCTGCTGCCCGTGCTGCTTGCAGCGCTGCCTGAGCCTGCAATAGCGCAGGATTTCTTTCTGCCGCCAGTGCAAGTGCCTCGTCCAGTGTGACCGGCATTTCAGGATTGGCAGGTAGGGGTTCCAGGTTCTCCCCATCGAGACCTGTCAGGCTGCGGAAATGAGCCTTGGCAGAAATCAGCTGCGCTTCGGAGCGCGCCAGTGCGGCCCTTGCTTCGGCGTTGCGCGCTTGCGCTTGGCTGACATCGGTGCGGGGACTTTCCCCGACACGAAAACGCACTTGCGCCTGCCTTTCAATTTCGACCGTCTCGGTCGCCAGCCGTCCATAATGCTCGACCATTCGTCGCGTGGCTAGGATATTGCCATATGCGGTGACAACATTGGTCGCGAGCATGGCGTTCGTTCCTGTCTGGGAGGCTTCGGCAGCGTTTATCCCCGCACGCGCCTGGGCAATCGCAGAGCTAACCCGTCCACCGGTGAACAGCGGTTGTTCGATAACCAACTGTGCAGCGCGCGGCGTTACGTTGTCAGCACTCAATCCAAAATAACCCTGTGGGTCAAGATACCCAATGCCAATCGTGCCCGAGAGCGTTGCCGTTGGACGGCCGCCGGCCCGCGCCTGATCGAGTCGGGCTTCAGCTGCAGATAATTCGGCCTCGGCGGCATCGACTTCGGGAGCGTGTTTCCTCGCCGCTGCGATTGCTTCATCGAGAGTGGTTGCCTGCACGGCGGACGAAAGCAGAAATATAGTTGCTGCAGAAAACAAGGATGCAAGCGGATTCACTTGAAAGCGGTTCCCGGTTTTACTCCCAATGCCCTGAAAGCCATGGCCGCTGGACAAAATCCCGTGAAAGATGCCTGCATCAGGTTGAGGCCGGCAAATGCGGAAAGGCCAATCCACCAAGGATGGATAGTCATCGACAAGGCGATACCCAGCAATACAACGAAGCCGGCAAATGCCATCACGGCGCGATCAAGTGTCATCGTTCAGACTCCTAGCAAGTGAAAAAATCGGACATGCGCCCCGTCACATTTTGAGTTTCTTTATCCCCATCACATGGAGCGCCAGCTTTTCGTAGAAAGGTTCGCTTTCGCCTTTTCGGATTTTGCGCAGAAAATATTTCTCGAAGCCTATCTTGGCCAGGTGAACCCATTTCCCGCTCGCCGACCAATTGAGATTGCGTGGAGGAATTTGCGGTTGCGCAACAAATGCTACGCCGCCGTCACCAAAGTCTGCAAGGCAGACGGCGTTCCATGTTGCCTCGCGTACCGGTTCCTTCCCTTCGATGATGAGAGCAAGGTTTTCAGCAATTGCCGTCACCATGCTTTCAATCATGAAGCCTGTTTTTGGCACTCCCACCGGAACGGGAGTCGGCCCGGTTGGAGGAATGGCAACACATACCCCAAGCGCAAAGATCTCGGGATATTTGGGGTTGCGCTGATGCTTGTCGATGAGAATGAAACCGCGCGGATTAGTGAGGCCTTCTATGTCCCTGACAGCGGGAACGCCCCGGAACGCAGGTAGCAGCATCGAATAGCCAAAAGGCAGGTCATGCGTGCCCTTGACTGATCCGTCGTCAGCCACTTCCTCAACATGGGCCATGCCGGCTTCAAAGCTGGTGACGCGGGCATTGGTGATCCACTTGATGTGCCGATTTCGCATCTCGCTTTCGAGCAACGACTTTGTGTCGCCAACACCGTCAAGGCCTAGATGGCCTATATATGGTTCGGCTGTAACAAAGGTCATTGGCACCTTGTCCCGAATTTTGCGGCGGCGAAGCTCGGTGTCGAGGATCAGCGCGAATTCGTAGGCGGGTCCATAGCAAGAGGCGCCTTGTGCGGCGCCAACGACGATCGGCCCGGGATTTTCTGTAAAGCGGTCGAATGCGTCCGCTGCTGCCACTGCGTGGGATGTCTGGCAGATTGAAACTGTGTGGCCACCATGGGGACCAAATCCCGGGATCTCATCAAAAGCCAAGTCAGGTCCGGTAGCAATTACAAGATAATCGTAATCGATAATCTCCCCATTGTTCAGTTCGACGCGCTTTTCGCTGGCGTGGACACGCTTGGCACCCACAGCGGTAAAACCGATCTTTTTCTTGGCAAAAATAGGTGGGAGATGGACTTGAATTGCCTCTGGCTCTCGCCAGCGGACCGCGACCCACGGATTTGACGGAATGAATGAGTAATATTCCGAATCCGATATCATCAGGATATCTGCATTGCCTTTGACCGAGCCTCTGATCTCATAGGCGGCGATCGTACCACCAAGGCCTGCTCCCAGAACCACAATCTTTGGCTTTGCCATAACATCTCCTGCCGCATTCTGTTATCAATGTCGTACTTGACGAAATATAAGAATTACACAATATACGCAATAGGCAAATTGATAGGAGGCAGCGATGTTCGGGTTCGGTGGAACGAAGCACAAGGAAGTAAGCGCGGCGGAACTTCGCGATATGCTCGCGAGCGGGACTGTGTTGCTCGTCGATGTCCGCGAAGCCGAGGAGTTTGCATCGGAACGAATCGCAGGTGCAGTGAACATGCCACTCTCGGCATTTCAGCCCTCCCTCCTTCCCGACGCAGGCGGTAAGTTGGTCGTCCTGCAATGTGCCGGGGGGAAACGATCGGGGATGGCGCTGGACAAGTGTGCGGCGGCAGAAGCAGTGATTGAAACCCATCTTGCCGGAGGCATCGGGGCATGGAAATCTGCGGGCTTCCCCGTCGAGCAGGGCTGAGAAGGAGCAGGGCGATGCATGGCATGATCAAGGCCGGACTGATTTTTCCATTGATTTTGGCATTGGGGGCATGCGGCGATGACGCGGCAAGCCCAACGGCCAAATCTGAAGCGCGCGCCGGCGACCGGCTCAAGGTGGTAATGACCCCAATTGCGGACATGAAGGCTGTTGGCGCCGAAATTACCACGCAGGATCAGGCAGAGGCGCTCGCCCGTATTCCCGGTATATTAACCACGCTCGATGTTCGCGAAGGCGATATCGTGGCCAAGGGGCAACGGCTCGGTATGATCGTCGACAATCGCTTGGGTTTTGAAAGCGCTGCTTCTGGTGCACAGGTTGCAGCCGCACAGGCAGAAGCAGCCCGAGCGCAAGGTGACTTGGCCCGAATCCGTATCCTCTACCGCGAGAATGTCTATGCCAAGGCGAGGCTTGATCAGGCGGAAGCAACTGCACGCGCGGCAAACGCGCAGGTTGCCGCAGCGCGTGCCCAGCAAGGCGCTGTGGCCAGTGTTGCAGGGCAAGGTGTGGTCCTTGCTCCAGCCAGCGGTCGTGTTCTGCGCGCAGATGTTCCGGCAGGCTCGGTTGTTGCCCCGGGGATGTCGCTTGCGACAATTACAGCCGGTGCCCCTGTCGTTCGGCTTGATTTGCCTGAGTCGCTCGCGGGCCAAGTCCATTTGGGGGCGCGCATAAGATTGAATGACAGTGATTTGCCCTCTGGGTCGCAAACAGGGCAGGTAACGCAGGTCTATCCGGCCATTACTGCAGGGCGTGTGCGTGTAGATGCGACTGTACCTGGTCTTGCATCTGCTTCCATCGGCAGGCGCGTGAGTGCGTTGATCGAAGTTGGTACGCGCAATGCCATCGTTGTTCCGCGACGTTTTGTCACGACGCGCTATGGCATGGACTATGTTGAAATAGCCCGAGCCGACGGTGCAATTAGTTCGGCATTGGTGCAGGTGGCCCCGGCAGCTGATGCAGACCAGGTGGAAATACTGAGTGGGGTTGGTGTAGGCGACACGCTCTTTGCAGAGCGCGCGCGCAAATGAATCTCGGCATCTCAGGTCGGTTAACCCGCGCGACGATCAATTCACCATTGACGCCGCTGTTCCTGCTTGCTGCCATAGCAGTTGGTATCCTCGCTCTGCTTGCGATTCCGCGCGAAGAAGAGCCGCAAATCAGCGTGCCCATGGTTGATATTCAGGTCATGGCGCCCGGATTGCTTGCAGCAGATGCGGTCGAACTTGTGGGTATCCCGCTGGAAACCATCGTCAAAGGTGTCGATGGAGTGGAGCATGTCTACACGCAGGCCGAAGATGACGGCGTGATGGTAACCGCCCGATTTCTGGTGGGCTCCAATGCCGAAGATGCCGCCACCCGCATTTCCGAAAAGCTTCAAGCCAACTGGGACCGCATTCCGGTTGGTATTCCTGATCCAAAAGTCACCGTACGCGGTATAAGCGATGTTCCGATCGTTGTCCTCACGCTCTCCCCTCGGCCCGGAGCTGCCGGACAATGGAGCGATCAGGCGCTCTATGATCTGGCGGGCAAGCTGCGGACAGAAATGGCCAAGGTGGGCAATGTTGGCGGCACATTTCTGACTGGCGGCCGTCCCGATGAAATCCGCATCCAGCCCGATCCTGCCCGGCTCAGTCAATATAATGTGTCGTTGGGAAGCGTTATCGAGGCTGCCTCACAGGCCAATCGCGCTTTTCCTGTCGGAACGGTTCGCGATGACGGTCAGGCCATCGCAGTGACTGCCGGACGGACGCTGGCATCCGCACAGGACGTCGGGACCCTTACAGTGCGATCGGCGCAGGGCGCGCCGGTTTATTTGCGGGATGTTGCCACCGTTGACCAGGGACCGCGCGAAGATCAATCGCATGCCTGGCGCTGGTCGCGCACCGGCAATGCATGGAACAGCGCTCCTGCTGTCAGCCTTGCGATAGCCAAGCGCCCCGGAGCCAATGCCGTAGTTCTTTCGGAAAATGTGCTCGAGCGACTTGAGTTGTTGAGGGGGACGCTCATCCCCGATGGTGTGGAAGTTGCGGTCACTCGCAATTATGGCGAATCAGCGAATGAAAAGGCAAACGAGCTGCTGTTTCACCTGGCGCTTGCTACGGTCTCGATTGTTGTATTGATCGGTTTTGCCATCGGATGGCGTGAGGCTGCGGTGACTGCGGTCGTGATTCCAACGACGATCCTGCTTACCATGTTTGCATCCAACCTCATGGGCTTTACCATCAACCGCGTCAGCCTGTTCGCGCTCATTTTCTCGATCGGTATCCTGGTCGATGACGCTATCGTGATGATTGAGAATATCGCCCGGCACTGGGCCATGAATGATGACCGAAGCCGCGTTGATGGCGCTGTTGATGCCGTCGCGGAAGTAGGCAACCCAACCATTGTTGCGACCCTGACTGTAGTTGTCGCGTTGCTCCCAATGCTATTCGTTTCCGGCCTTATGGGCCCATATATGGCGCCGATCCCGGTTAATGCCTCAGCGGCGATGGTTTTCTCTTTCTTCGTCGCTGTGGTGATCGCGCCATGGCTGATGATCCGCTTTGCACGTAAAGCGTTGGATGGCGATGTCGGCCATACAGATGGCCATGATGACAGCGGCGGCAAAATGGGTGCTCTTTATGCCAAGGTCGCACACCGCATCATCGATACGCGCAAATCGGCGCGTAACTTCCTCATCGTCGTGGGTGTCGCTACCCTGGTCGCCTGCTCGATGTTCTATTTCAAGGCGGTAACGGTGAAACTGCTGCCCTTCGACAATAAGTCCGAAGTGCAGGTTGTTGTCGACATGCCGGAAGGTACAAGTCTCGAGAGCACTTCGCGCGTGCTGGAAGATGTCGCTGGAATAGTGCGCTCGCTACCAGAAGCACTGGCCATGGAGGCTTATGCCGGCACATCGGCACCATTCAATTTCAACGGGCTGGTCAGGCACTATTTTCTTCGGTCGCGCCCGGAAATGGGTGACGTGATGGTCACGCTACAGCCCAAGGGTGATCGCAGCCGGTCGAGCCATGAAATCTCGCTAGACCTGCGCAACCGCCTCAAGGCAATGCGCCTGCCCGCAGGCAGTTCGATCAAAGTCGTTGAAACCCCTCCAGGGCCACCTGTGATGGCGACGCTTCTGGCCGAAGTTTACGGGCCTGATGCCCAGACCAGAAAGCGCACTGCAGCCGAGCTTGAAGGGATTTTCAAGTCGGTGCCATACATTGTCGATGTCGACAACAGCTTTGGCCAACCACGCCCCCGGCTCAGGTTGGTCGCCGAGCGCGACCGGATCGACTATTACGGACTGTCCGAACGCACCATCAATGACAACATCGGCGCCTTGCTTGGCAGTCGAACGGTTGGCTATGCCCCGCGCGGTGATGGGCGGTCGCCTTTGGCGATTACAGTGGCGTTGCCCCAGTCTGCTCGCAGCTGGAGCCAAACGCTCGCCTCGACACCTATTGCACAGACATCGTCTGGTGCACTGGTTGAACTTGGCGCTGTTGTCACAGCGTCAAATGAACAGGGCAGCCCGGCAATTTTTCGGCGAGATGGCCGGGCAGCTGACATGGTCATGGCAGAACTGGCGGGCGACTACGAGGCGCCCATTTATGGCATGCTTGCAGTCAATCGGGCTATTGATGAATTTGATTGGGCCGCCAAGGGACTGGTAAAGCCCGAAATCAGCCTTAATGGACAGCCTCAGGATGAATCGCGCGCCTCCATTTTGTGGGATGGCGAATGGGAGATTACTTGGGTGACTTTTCGCGATATGGGCGCGGCCTTCATGGTTGCACTTCTGGGAATTTACGTATTGGTCGTCGCGCAATTTCGGAGCTTCAAGCTTCCGCTTGTCATCCTGACGCCTGTTCCATTGACACTGGTTGGCATTGTCGTCGGCCACATGCTGTTTTCTGCACCTTTCACGGCAACATCGATGATCGGATTCATTGCGCTGGCGGGCATAATCGTGCGTAATTCAATATTGCTTGTCGATTTCATCCGCCATGCATCGACCCCCGGCAAGAGCTTGAGGCAAGTGCTTATCGAGGCAGGAACCATACGCTTCAAGCCCATAGTGCTCACGGCAGCCGCTGCAATGATCGGCGCTGCGACCATACTTTCCGATCCCATCTTTCAGGGACTGGCAATTTCACTGCTGTTCGGACTTGCATCGTCCACGTTGCTCACCGTCCTAGTAATTCCCGCAATATATATCGTCCTGAAAGATGATGAAATGCCTGCTGCTGCTGCATGATCGACCAGTCACAACCATTGGCAATGCTCGCCCATCGGGCCGGCGAAGTCGCAGAAGTCCTCAAAGTGATGGCTAATGAGCAACGGCTGTTGCTGTTATGCCGTCTTAGCTTTGGAGAGTGTTCTGTTGGCGAGCTTGTCGAGCTTAGCGGCCTGTCACAGTCTGGTGTGTCACAGCACTTGGCCAAGATGCGCGAAGGTGACATCGTGAGTACCCGCCGTCACGGGACCACGATTCACTATCGTCTTTCTGATGACAGGGTACGCACTCTGATTGATCTGATGTGTGAACGCTTTGGCGGCGAAGTTCCGTCAGCGGTATAACCTCGATTTTGCGACATTTGTCGCGAGTCGTTAGTCCTTGATGATTCGCGCGAACATGGCCGCCGAGCCTGTGGATGGCCTTAAATTACGTGTTTGGGGC
>JBATDO010000478.1:0-2058 GCA_049663505.1 Sphingorhabdus sp. | reverse complement strand
GCGACATAGCGCGTTGGATTAGGGACGAAGCTAAAAATGGTGACGGCGGATACACGAACATTCGGGAAGCTATCACGTCGAACAGCGAGTTCGCCAAAGTGCTTTATCATTGGCCGACCCAGTTGCTTGGATTGCCACATGACCAGCGGATAGATTTTATGAATAAGGCGGTCGAACGTTGGTCGCCAGGTAAGCATCCGTTAGCGGCCGCGGGATGTTGCAGTTATCCTGCCTGGAGATTGCGGCATGGCTTTAGCGTCACGCGTCTTTGATAGCGTCAATGATGTATTTCAGGTTCTCGGTGCCTTCATCGGTGAAGGCTGTGGTAATTGCCCAGTCGTCGTCGCTAAAGGCGTCGTCGCTGATGCTGAGGCACCCATCTTCGCTGAACATCTCGATTGACGCCTCGGATATCATTTCCTCGGTTTCTCCAAGGATCAGAGCCGCCTGCCTTAGCGTATAGACGGTGCTGATAGCGGCCATGTCAGGCGGCCATTTCCATGGTCTCGGCCTGGCGTAGAGCTTTCCAGTTCCAGGGCAGCAACTCACGCAGCTTGCCCTGGGGTAGATCTGCGATGCGTGCCAGCACATCGGTCATCCAGGCAAGCGGATCGACGTCATTCAACCGGCAGGTTTGGATGAGGCTGTACATCATCGCCGCGCGCTCACCGCCGCGGTCAGATCCAACGAACAGCCATGCCTTTCGTCCTCGGGCGATGCCACGGACCTCGCGCTCGGCGGCATTGTTCGTGATGCAGATCCGCCCATCATCGAGGAAGTTGGTAAAGCCCTGCCAGTCATTGAGCAGGTAATTTATGGCCTTGGCCACCGGATCGTGACGCGAGAGGATATTGCGCTGCTGAAGCAGCCATACCTCAAGCTCCCGGGCGATCGGCGCTACCTGTTCCTGCCGCACTGCGAGGCGTTCAGCTGCCGTCTTGCCGTTGATCTCGCGCTCAATGTCGAAGATCCGGTCGATCCGCTGCAAGGCCTCCAAAGCCAGCGGCGAGACGATCGGCGCGGCGCCCCGCTTGCGCTTCACTTGCGTTGCAATGTCGGCAAGTTCGAAGAACTGCCTTCGGCTGTGCGCCCAGCAGTTCGCGCGGGTCATTGGCTTGTCAGCCCACCCTTCCTTGAACATGTCGTTGAACCCGGCATAACGATCGACCTGCAAGATGCCGGTATAGTTTGCCAGATGCGTGCGTGGATGCTCGCCCTTTCGATTGCGCGAGTAATAAAACACCACGCCGGGCGGCGCAGGCCCGCCGAACGGCTTGTCGTTGCGCACATAGTCCCACATTCGCGCGATGTCGGTCTTGTATTTGGCTAGAAGGGGAACGGTGGTGTCATCACCGTGCAGCCGCTCAGCTGACAGCACATGGGCTTCGAGTAACCCGAACACAGGCCGCAGCGCCACGCTTATGGCACCGATCTGGTCGGCCAACGTCGACAGGCTCAGCTCGATGCCTTCGCTCTCCAGTCGGTCACGCTGGCTATTCAAGGGCTGGTGCAGGCCGTATTTCTGGAACGCGAGGGAGGCAAGGAAGTGCGGACCGAACATGCCGCGCGGCGTCACATAAAAAGGCGCCGGCGGCTGGCTGATCTTCTCGCAAGCGCGGCATGCGACCTTTTCCCGGACCGTCTCGATTACCTTGTGGCGGGCCGGGATCTTCTCAAGCGTTTCGGTAATCGAAGGCGGCAGATGGCTTAAGTCATCCGAGCCGCAGCACGGACATACTGCAGGCGCTGCAATGACACGCTGCTCGCGCGCGATGTGGTCAGAGAACACGCGGCGCTTGGCGCGCTGGCGCTCGAACGCCTTGATCGTGGTGGTCTTGGCAGACGCTATCTTGCCCATGATCTCAGCTTCGCCTGCGTCTTCCTCCAGCTCGGCAAACGCCAGTTCCATCTGATCAAGTAGCCGGCGGCTGCGCTCCGAGCTCACGCCATATTTGTCGCGACGCATCTTCTCGTTCATCAGTTCCAGATGCGCATTGCGGGCGAGCAGGTCGGCATTGATGGCAGCAACCCGGGCAGCGCGGGCTTCGGCCTCAAGCA
>JBATDO010000477.1:0-4422 GCA_049663505.1 Sphingorhabdus sp. | reverse complement strand
GGCATAAAGTATCAACCGAATGACATCGAGCCAGGGAAACCAAAGCGCAAGAGCCGCGAAAAGCTTGACATCTCCGCCTCCCATTGCGCCAAAGCGAAATGCGATGGTGAAGAAAATGAAGGTCAAGGCACCGACCAATAAATGGATCCCGATTTCTGCCGGTAAAAAGCTCCCGGTCGCGTACCAAAACACCGGCGCGACGAGCGCGATCGATGCTGTTACCTTGTTGTAAATCAAACGATATCTGATGTCGGTATAAAGCGAAAAAATCAGCCCAATTGCCAATCCAGCAAGGAGTGCGTAAGCGAGAGTGTCGGCGTTCATCCAACGCCTATTAACCAATAAAGCTTGCCAAAAGGTAACTATGCAGACCACGAAATCGATCATGAACCGACGAGTTATTCCGGGAGATGCCACTGAAACCATGTGGGTTGCGCGTGATGGTTGGTCGATCCGTCGGATTGACTGGCGAGGCGGTCCTGCAACACGTGGGTCCATGCTGTTCTTGCCCGGGCGCGGGGATCACTATGAAAAATACCTGGAAACTTTGAGCTATTATGCCCATGCGGGATGGAATGTCACGGCGATAGACTGGCGCGGCCAGGGCGGATCAGGGCGACTTCTTCCAGATCCGCATATTGGGCATATCGACGATTTTGCGACTTGGATATCCGATTTGCGGGCGTTTTGGTCCGACTGGACACAGTCAATGCCAGGTCCACATGTCGTTCTGGCGCATAGCATGGGCGGTCACCTGGCGATGCGCGCCTTGGCCGAAGGGGCAATCAACCCCAAAGCTGTGGCAATGAGTGCGCCAATGCTGGGAATTCAGACAGCAGGGCTACCGCTTTCACTCAATCACGCATTTGCCCGCATGATGTGCGCATTGGGTCGCGGCGAGGCCGCAGCATGGAAGGCAAGTGAAAAGCCCATGTCAACCATGGATATGCGCCAACACATTCTCACCCACGACCTCGAGCGCTATCAAGACGAAGTCGCGTGGTGGACTATTCGCCCTGAGGTTAAATTGGGACCTCCCAGTTGGCATTGGGTGGAACGGGCGATTGCATCGATCAGATCGTTGGATTCGCCGGGCAAGCTGGAGTCGATTTCGGTTCCTATCCTGCTTTTGGCAACGACAGCGGACAAGCTCGTGAGCACTCAGCGCATCATTGCGGATAGCCACCGTCTTGCATGCGTCGAGACAATGATTTTTGGCAAGGAAGCTGCCCATGAACTGCTTCGCGAAGCAGATTCCGTGCGTGACCAGTGCCTTGATCGCATCAACAGCTTTTTTGATAGGTACGCGCCCAGGTCATGAGTGACTTTGACATTGCCATCATTGGTGCCGGTATTGCAGGAGCAAGCCTTGCAGCAGAGGTCGCCGCCTATCGGACAGTTGTTCTGGTAGAAGCAGAAACGCAGCCCGGCTATCATTCGACGGGCAGATCCGCAGCATTTTGGGACGAGAGTTATGGCGGTCCGGGCGTTCAGCCGTTGACCACGGCATCCGGGCCATTCCTAGCGGATCCGCCTTCGTCCTTCCACGATGGTTCATTGATGCATCCGCGTGGGGCTTTGCACGTGGGGACAGAAATTGACCGCTTGAATGCCAAAAAAATGCTTGGCGACTTCCAGCAGAGCGGCGTGCGTATTGAAATTGCTGATCGAGCGCTTGTTGAACATCACGTGCCCGGTCTTCGCGCGGAATGGACCCATGGTCTATGGGAGCCGGATTGCTGTGACATCGATGTATCCGGGCTGCACAGCGCGTATTTGCGGTGTGCCAAGCGTGCAGGCGCAGTTTTACAATGCAATGCCCGCCTGCACAAAGCCGACCGGAAAAGCGGGGCTTGGCATATCGAGGCGGGTAGCTTCCATTGCACTGCTGGTATCATCGTGAATGCAGCCGGGGCTTGGGCCGACGATGTTGCGCTGATTGCCGGCGTTAGGGCATTAGGTATTCAGCCATTTCGACGCACGATTGCTCAATTGTCTGTCGACCCCGCTGTCGCTGCGAGCTTGCCATTGGTGATAGGTCTTGATGGAAGCTTTTACTTCAAGCCTGATGCCGGTGGCAAATTATGGTTAAGTCCACATGATGAAACTTCGACCAAAGCTTGCGATGCAGCACCAGAAGAGCTCGATGTTGCCACTGCAATTTACCGACTCCAGCAAGTCGTGGATTGGGAAATTCGACGAGTGGAACACAAGTGGGCGGGACTTCGCAGTTTTGCGCCCGACAGACTGCCGGTCATTGGCCGGGATGCCAATGTTAGCGAGTTTTTTTGGCTCGCGGGTCAGGGGGGCTTTGGAATTCAGACAGCGCCGGCAGTTGCAAAGCTTGCCGCTTCTCAGCTCATTGCCGATCTTCAAGCTCCGGTCGGCGTGACAGGGAATGCTTTTGAGCCCGGTCGACTGGGTTAGATGCGCAAGCGTCTCCCGTCTCCAATGGCCCAACACGGTCTGCTTAGCTAGTTCGAAGCAATTATAGCCTCCGCAGCAGCACTTGCTAGTCGATCTGCGCGTTCATTTTCGATGTGGCCGTTGTGTCCCTTGACCCAAAGCCATTCAATATCATGACGAGCGGCGGCCTCGATAAGCTCATGCCACAGGTCGGCATTGCGAACAGGCTGTTTGGAAGCATTTTTCCACCCGTTCCTTTGCCAGCCATGGACCCATTTTGTGATGCCATCGCAAACGTATTTGCTGTCGGTGTGAAGCTTCACCTGGCAGGGCTCGATCAGCAAATTTAGTGCCCTGATTGCCGCAGACATTTCCATCCTATTGTTGGTCGTATCAGGATCGCCGCCCGAGATTTCCTTCTCGTGTTTGCCATAGCGAATGACTGCACCCCAACCTCCTGGCCCCGGATTCCCTTTGCAAGCACCGTCAGTAAATATTTCGATCTGTTTCACTGCAACTGTCCCATGATCGTCTCAATATTGGCCTGGTCGCTATAAAACTCCAAGCGCCTCAAGAATGCCAACGGGTCCTTGCGAGTAACCATTGCATCCGCTGGTGTGTTCAACCAGTCGTAACAGCGGGTGAGCAGGAAACGCAAGCAGGCACCGCGCAAGAGCAGTGGCAAGGCGTCCCGCGTCGGGACATCGATTGGGAATGAAGAGATGTAACCAGACAACAAGGCTGCGCCGACATCGGAGTAAAACACTGTCCCGTCGCCGGAAAAGGACCAGGCGCTATGTGTGACGGCGAGATCGTAACCGCGGACATCGGTGCATGCGAAATAGAAGTCAATCAGGCCCGTAACATTGTCGCCCAGCATCAGCACGTTGTCGGGAAATAGGTCGGCGTGTATTGCAGAAACAGGTAAGCCAACCGGCCAATTGGTCTCCAGATAGTCACATTCATCCAGGATCCTCGCTGACAATCCCGGGGATATCGTTTCCAGATCGTCTGTCAGGCACCGCATCGCGAGCGGCTTCCATGCTGAAAGGCCAAGACTGTTTGGTCGAATCAAGGGAAAATCGACCAGTGCTAAATGCATGCTGCCTAGCGCTGCCCCCGTCGATTGGGCCTGGGCGGGCGTGGGGTGGGTAACAGAGACGCCTTGAAGAAATTCAATCAGGCAGGCGGGTCTGCCAGCCACAGATTGCAGCCAAGTGCCATTTTGATCGGCAATGAAACGTGGAACCTTGCACCCAGCCTGATGCAAGTGCTTCAACAATGCATAGAAAAATGGCAAGTCGGCTGGATCGACACGGTTTTCATACAATGTTAAAATGAACTTGTTCTGGGTGGTCTCGACAAAGAAATTGCTGTTCTCCACGCCCTCGGCGATGCCTTTGAGCGCGATGAGCTCGCCGACATTATAAGTCGCAAGCAACGCAGCGACGTCCTCTGCTGCTAGCTGGGTATAAACTGCCATGGCCTTGTCAGCTAGCCGCGCCGGCCAGTTCGCGCGGCAATTTGAACGTTATGGTTTCTTCGGCCGTGGTGATTTGTTGCTCGTCCAGCTCGAAATGGGCGGCCAACGCGTCAATAATCTCGCGCACCAAGACTTCAGGGGCTGATGCGCCTGCAGTGAGTCCAAGCGTGTTGACACCCTCAAACCAGTTCATGCTGATATCTTCTGCGCGCTGCACCAGGTGCGCCACTGCGCCTGACCGGGCAGCTACCTCGACGAGCCTGAGAGAATTGGAGCTGTTTGGCGCACCGATGACCAGGACGAGATCGCACTGTGACGCAATTGCCTTGACTGCCTCCTGCCGATTGGACGTGGCATAACAAATATCTTCACCCTTTGGACCGATGATAGATGGAAATCGGCGTTGTAATATCCTGACAATTTCAGCCGTGTCATCAACAGACAAGGTCGTCTGAGTCAGGAAAGAAAGATTTTCAGGATCCGGCATCGCCACCGTCAGCGCATCGTCGATTGTCTCCACCAGCGTCATCGAT
>JBATDO010000476.1:0-4960 GCA_049663505.1 Sphingorhabdus sp. | reverse complement strand
GCTCTCGGCGCAGTGTGAATAGTCTTGCGGTCTCGGCACGGTTGAGAAAGGTCTCTATCGCGCGGTCCTCCATGGTGAGGACCTTTTCTTCCAAGGCATCGACAACCGGAAAATAGCCATCGACCACGAAGTCCAGTATCGCGTGCAAGACATAATCTGGACCATGCTTGAGCAGCCACGGGGTCGCCTCCAGCTGGGCACGGACCGGAGTATGTGCGCGGTCGGATCCATGACGCACCGTTATGATAAACTGTCGTCCGACAAAGATCGCGGTGTTACCATAATCGATCTTGTCGCCGTGGAGCACAGCTGTCCGCGCCACCAGAAACAGGTGATCGCCATAAGTTTCCATCTTCGGCAAGTGCCGGGAATCCAGTGCATCCTCGACCGCGAGCGGATGCAGGCCAAAATGTTCCTGAATCCGTTTGAGCGAAGCATCGTCAGGTTCGTGCAGGCCAATCCAGACGAAATCGGAACGTTCAACATGTGGGATGGGCTTCGACAGATCAATCTCTGCGACGAACCGGCCGTCGCGGTAAATCCGTGCGGCAATAACGCTCATATTCTCTTGTCCGCAGTGAAGTGGGATATTTGTGTAATGAGATGATTGACCTTTTCATGCAGTCGCAAGATTTCGAGCTCGGCGCGCAAGTTGACCTCATAGTCATGCGCGGCGGCCTTCCGGTCCTTGTTCGCCTGCCTATTCTGGCTCATCATGATGATAGGTGCCTGGATTGCAGCCAGCGTTGAAAGCATGAGGTTCAGGAAAATGAAGGGATAGGGGTCGAAGGCATCACCAAATCGCCCCAGAACCTGCGAGTTCAGGATCATCCATCCGAACAGGACAACACCGAACGCGATGATGAACGCCCAGCTGCCACCGACAGCTGCGACATGATCTGAAAGTCGTTCGCCAAAGGTCGCGTCTTCTTCATGGGTAACACTCAAGTCCCGGCTCGTCGTTTCGCGGGAGTGGATGCGTTCTAATACGCGGCGTTCGGTAGGCGACAAGGCATCACTGCTTTTGCCCAGCAGTTCAAGTGCCAGGTCATCAACAGTCCGCGCATTCGTCATGCAAGCGCCTCAGCGATCAACTTGCGGCTGTTCTCGATTCCGTAAAGTGCAATAAAGCTGCCCATGCGCGGTCCAGCGCTGCTTCCAAGCAGGGTCTCGTAAAGCGCTTTGAACCAATCACGCAAATTCTCAAATCCGCTGTCCTTGCCGATGGCATACACGATATTCTGGATGTCTTCAGCACTGGTATCTGCAGGCAATGCCTCGAGCGCTTCATCAAGCCTGGCCAATGCCGCCCCTTCGATGCCCTGTGGCTTGCGGCGTTGCAGGGTTGGTGCGACAACGTCTCGATTATAGGCGATTGCATGGCCAATCAGCGCATCGACTTCAGGGTATTTTGCAGGCGAGGCATCGGCCACATAATTACCAAGATAGCCCCATACCTGGTCGGGAGTTGCTCCCGCTCCCATCACGCCCACAAGGTTCAAGAGCAGTCCGAACGTTACAGGCGGTGTATTTGCAGGGACATCGCCGTTGTGGATGTGGTGCACGGGATTTCCGAGCTTCTTGTCGAGTGGCTGGTCATGCCACTGGGTCCTGAACTGAAAATACTCGTCGACCGCACGCGGGATGATTCCCATATGCAGCTGCTTTGCGCTCTTGGGTTCGCGATAGGCATAGAATGCAACGCTTTCCTGTGGCCCATATTTAAGCCAGTCCTCCAGCGCCAGGCCATTGCCTTTCGACTTTGATATCTTTTCACCCTTTTCGTCGAGGAACATCTCGTAAATCAAAGCCTCGGGAGGACGGCCTCCAAGAACACGCGCGATCTTGCCGCTTTGGACGCCGCTATCAGTCAGGTCCTTGCCGTACATCTCGTAATCGACGCCGAGCGCAACCCAACGCATCGCCCAGTCGACTTTCCATTGTAGCTTTGCCTTACCGCCCAATATCGATTGGGTCACGATGTCACCGCCGTCGTCGAACCGGACCATCCCGGCCTCTGCATCTATGACCTCAACCGGGACTTGCAACACTATGCCTGTCTTCTCGCTGATCGGCAGTACCGGCGAATATGTCGCCGCGCGTTCCTTGCGCAATGTCGGCAGCATGATGTCCATGATGGCCTGGTAATGGTGCAGGACATTCTTGAGTGCCGCATCAAAACCGCCAGCTTCGTAGATTGATGATGACGAGACGAATTCATATTCGAAGCCAAACTGGTCAAGAAAATCACGCAACATCGCGTTATTATGTGCAGCAAAGCTCTCGAACTTGCCGAAAGGATCGGGAATCCGTGATAAGGGCTTGCCGAGATGTTCCTCGAGCATTGCGCGATTGGGCACATTGTCAGGCACTTTGCGCAGGCCGTCCATGTCGTCAGAAAACTCGATCAGTCGGGTCGGTGCATCGCTGAGTGCCTGGAATGCGTGCCTGACCATCGTTGTACGCAGGACCTCGTTGAATGTGCCGATATGCGGTAGTCCCGACGGGCCATAGCCGCATTCAAGTACTATTGCCGCCCCACCAGGTTTGCCATCAGGGTAGCGCTTCAGCAACCGCCGCGCCTCTTCATAAGGCCACGCCTTTGATGCCATTGCGGTCGTACGAAGGTCAGTCACTTGTTGCTCTTTCGTTCTAAATGCGCGTATCTGCATATGTGCAAACTCCCCTAGCCTTTCCAGCGCTTCATGCAAGTCATGCCGGCATCTGGCTTGCTGTTCCTGCCGGACCAACGCGAATGGTGGGAAAAGGCGAAGCAGTAGGTCGCGCGGCAGAAACACCGATGATCATGCTCAACGCCCCGCTGGTGGCCCAGCGACTCGGCTACGCAGAATTGTCCGGACTCGATGTGCTGGAGCTCTTTGCCTTCATCCGTCCGGCTCAGTTCATCGTCCCTACACCCAAGGGACTGGCCAGTGCGCTCAACTTGGGCGTTCCGGAAACCGATGAGGAAGTCGCGCCATTTCTGGTGGCAGCTGCCCAAAAGCTGCTGGCGACCATGGCGGATCCTGATTGGCTTGAACGCGAAGGCGCGTGGGATGGGGCGCAAAATCTCGGACGGTTGCGATGGCCCTGGGCCAATCTCGTCTCGCAATATCTCGCCAAGCCGGATCGACCCGAACGATGGCTTTTCTCAAAGCTGCCTGAATGGGAAGAGACGCCACCTCGAACCCCGCCGCGAGTGGTGACTCTCAGTCCCGACGCTGTGCAAGCGCAATTGGCAAAACTCGTTGGCGGTGCGGCGGAAACGCGGCAGGGACAACGTGACTTTGCACAAGCAGCGGCGAAGATCTTTAACCCGCGCGCGCGCAAGGGTGAACCCAATATGCTCCTCGCCGAGGCAGGCACGGGGATTGGCAAGACACTGGGATATCTTGCTCCTGCTTCGTTGTGGGCCAAAGCGGCCGATGGGCCTGTATGGATTTCCACCTTCACCAAGGCCCTGCAACGCCAGCTGGTTCGCGAGGCACGCCGGATCTATCCTGACACCGAGAGTTTCAAGGCAAGCGTCGTCGTTCGCAAGGGTCGTGAAAATTACCTTTGCTTGTTGAACCTCGAAGACGCGCTGCAGGGTGGCTTTGCGGGGCGAGCAGCCATCCTTGCGCACCTGGTAGCGCGGTGGGCAGCCTATAGCAGCGATGGTGACATGGTCGGAGGTGATTTGCCCGGCTGGCTGCCAACGCTCTTTCGTCGCAATGGATCGACCGCCCTGACCGACCGGCGCGGGGAATGTATTTATGCCGGATGCCCGCATTACAAGAAATGCTTTATCGAGCGGGCGACGCGCGCCAGCGCGGGAGCTGACATCGTTATTGCCAATCACGCGCTCATGATGGTCAACGCGGCGCGTGGTCGCGACGAAGTCAGTCGGCCCACTCGCATCATATTCGACGAGGGCCATCACCTTTTTGATGCAGCTGACTCCATGTTTTCGTCAGCCCTGACTGGCCAGGAAACCATCGAACTGAGGCGCTGGGTTATCGGTCCGGAAGGTAAAGCCCGAGGCCGGCGGCGCGGATTGGCGGCACGGCTGGCTGATGTTGCATCCTATGATGAAGCAGGAGCACAGGCAATCGAGGCCGCGCGCATCGCGGCAGAAGCACTGCCGGGGGATGGGTGGCTGCAACGCGTCGCCGAGGGAGTTGCGTCTGGCCCGGTAGAGCGGCTACTGGCAGCGATCCGGACCATGGTTTTTGCGCGCGATGAGAGCAATGCGGCCGAGGCAGGCTATGGACTGGAGACCGAGCTTGCTGATCCCGATCCGGCAACGGTTGACGCTGTTGCAGACACGCTTGTCGCGCTTGAGGCGCTCGCGCGACCTTTGACCGTACTCGGCGGCAGGCTTGAGGCAATGATCGCTGATCCACCCGATTGGCTTGATGGCGGCGCGCGCGCGCGCGTTGAGGGTGCAATGGCAAGCCTTGGCTGGCGAATCGACACCGTCCGTGCATGGATCGCGATGCTTGCGCGGGCAGTCGGACCAGTGGATCCGGATTTTGTTGACTGGCTGGCGATTGATCGTTTCGAGGGTCGCGACGTAGATATCGGTATGCACCGGCATTGGCTGAACCCAATGAAGCCTGTCGCAGAGATCATATTGAAACCAAGTCATGGCGTACTGGCAACATCGGCTACGCTCAGAAGCGGCGGGGACTGGAGCAACGCCGAGGCACGAACAGGGGCGGCACATCTGCAACATGCCGTTGAACACTTCGCTGCAAGCAGTCCCTTCGATTATTCATCGCAGGCCGAAGTGCTTATTGTGACCGACGTCAAGCGCGGGGACATGGCATCTCTGGCAGGAGCATATTCATCGTTGATCAGTGCCTCAGGGGGTGGAGCTCTGGGACTTTTTACTGCAATCCGACGGCTGCGATCAACCTATGCGCGGATCGCAGATCGTTTGGCCCGCGATGGCTTGCCCCTATATGCCCAACATGTC
>JBATDO010000475.1:0-5012 GCA_049663505.1 Sphingorhabdus sp. | reverse complement strand
ACGACCAATTGATTAACAGTCAACTGCTCTACCACTGAGCTACCAGGGAACAGCCCAGCTTTCACCGGGCAAGCGGGCCTATAGCAGCGACTTTCTTTCTATTGCAAGCATTGTCGCGTCTTCAGGTAACAAATTGTTCCATTGCAATGCGATCATCGAGCGCATGTTCTGGATCAAATAGCAATGTGAGTGCACGTGACCGGTCCAAGGCCACCTCAACTGACGCGATATCTCGGATTTCGCGTTGGTCGGCGACAGCGCTTACCGGTCGTTTCCCGGATTCGAGAATTGTCAGTCTTATGACATATCGGTCGGGCAGGATGGCGCCCTTCCAACGGCGGGGTCGAAATGGGCTTATGGGAGTGAGCGCAAGCAATGACGAATCCAACGGGAGGATTGGCCCGTTAGCCGATAAATTATAGGCAGTTGAACCAGCCGGGGTCGAAACCAAAATGCCATCGCAAATCAGTTCAGGTATAACGGGACGACCATTGACAGAAATCTCGATTTTGGCCGCCTGCCGAGTTTCGCGCAGCAGCGACACTTCGTTAATTGCAGGAAGCGTGAAGCTTTGCCCACTCACTGTCGTGACCGTGGTGGTTAGCGGTTTTACAGAGAATGACTTTGCACGCGAGAGGCGATTCAGCAGTTCTCCTGATTGCCAACCGTTCATGAGGAATCCGATCGTTCCGCGGTTCATACCATAAGCTGGGATGTCGCGTCGGTCCTCGAGCAATTGGTGAAGTACTTGCAACATGTGGCCATCACCGCCAAGCACGATAACTGCTTCAGCCTGATCGAGTGGCACAAAGTCATGTTGTTCTCGCAAAATGCCCTCGGCTTCTCGCGCCATGGGAGTTGCGGAAGAAATGATGGAAAGACGAGTGAATATGCTCATCCGCCAGTTGCGTTCATGTGTCGATCCAGGCGGAGCTCAGGTTGTTTCATTTGAGTTTCAAAGTCATGCCGTTCGGGTTTTAGGCGCAGTGCTTTTTGCAACAACCGGTCAACCGCGTCCAGTCCTTCCTCGCGCATTGCCTTCTTGAGATCGACGTGCATTTCAGAGCCAAGACACAGGAAAATCTTTCCGTCGGTCGTGAGGCGCAACCGGTTGCAATCATCGCAAAAATTATCACTCAATGGAGAAATGAAACCAAGGCGTAGCCCAAGTGCTTCGATCAACCAATAACGTGCAGGACCAGATGATCTGTGGGCAACAGGCGCTATTTCGTAGATCGCACGCAAAGGCGCGACAAATTGATCCAGTGGAATATACTGACCTTCTCTGCCAGCCACACCTTCTCCAAGCGGCATGGTCTCGATTATAGAAAGATCATAACCTGATTTGGCGCAAAATTCAGCCATATCGATGATCTCGTCTTGATTCTGGTGCTTGAGGGCAACCATGTTGATCTTGACTGCCAGGCCTTCAGCTTTGGCAGCGTCAATTCCGTCAAGAACCTGTACCAAATTACCGCCTCGCGTAATTTCGAGGAATTTATCTGGTCTCAAGCTGTCAAGACTGACGTTGATCCGCTTGACACCTGCTTGCGCCAACATTGACGCATGATCTCTCAATCTGGTCCCGTTTGTGGTGAGCGTCAGTTCCTCCAGGCGTCGAGACTGGACATGCCGCCCCAGTTCCCGGATAAGCACATCGATATCCCGACGAACCAGCGGTTCGCCACCTGTCAGCCGAATCTTGCGGATTCCATGGGCAATGAACCGGTTCGCCAGCAAGGCGATTTCACTGTAGTTTAAAAGCTCGCTTTGGGGTAAAAATTTCTGGTTCTTCGGCATGCAATATTGGCAGCGGAAGTTGCATCGGTCAGTCACCGATATCCGCAAATAGTCAATCTTGCGCCCAAAACCGTCGATCATCTGCCCATCTAAGCGGAAAAACCGGCAATACAAAGCTCAAATGAAAAAATGCAAGGGTTGGGAAAGATATTGCCATTAAGAAGTGCGAAATGAACGCCGTTCAACCTGAACCTGCACCAGCAACCACGCGCATTTTGCGACCGCGCGAGGCGCGCGAATGGTTGGCTGCCTATCGGGCTACGGTGGGCAATCAGCTGGCTTTATTGGTAATTGGCATACGCGATCTCAAGCAGATCAATGCATTGCATGGGCGCGGGCAGGGCGATGCAGCCATTCGTGCCGTGGGAGTACGTATCCGCAGGTTTGCGTCTGAGAATGCAGGTTCTACCCAATTAATAGCGAAACTTCCTGGCCGGGAGTTCTTGCTTGCAATCCGGTCCGAAGGCAATGCCCGGAAATTGGAAGCAATAGCAAAGAAACTGCTGGACTGGCTTTCTGAGGACCTGGGCGAGGTCGGCCAATCCTTGCACATAAGCGCACGCATCGGCGTCGCCGTGTCGCAGCCCAATGAAAGCGGAAGCGACCTCTTGCACCGTGCAAGCCAGGCGTTGGCTCAGGCTTATGGCCGAAAGGGCAAAAAGCTGGCCTTTGCCGAAGATCGCACTTCAACAGGCGAGCAGTTCGCTGCAGCACTCGATACTTCTCTTCGCGATGCCATTGAACGCAAGGAAATCACGATTGTCCTGCAACCGCAATTTGAAGTGTCAACCGGACGGCTGATAGGTGCCGAAGCCCTTGCTCGTTGGCAGCATAGCGAGCTGGGAGAAATTGGTGCAAATGAGCTTTTCGCGTCCGCTGACAGGTGTGATTTGCGTGAGGAGTTGTCGCACCTCATCCAACGAGAGGCGATCGACATCGCGGCAAATTGGTCGCCAGCACTCAACGATTTGAGATTGTCGGTGAATTTGGGAGCTGAAGAACTCAGTGATGGATATTCCGAGCATTTGATGGATATTCTTCACCTTTCCGGTTTTCCGCCAGATCGCCTGACACTGGAACTCACTGAGGAAAGTCTTGTCAGGGATATCGAGCAGGCTTCGGTACAATTGGAGCGGCTGCGTGCGAAAAAAATTCGCATAGCCGTGGATGATTTTGGAACCGGCTATTCAAGCCTTCTGTATTTAAAATCATTGCCACTTGATTATTTAAAGCTCGACAAGGGAATGACCCCCGATATCAGTGGAACGGGAAAGGATAGAATAGTCTTGCGAGCCATCATCGCGATGGGAAAGGCTCTTGGGCTGCAAATCATTGCCGAAGGCGTGGAAAAAGAGGCCGAACTGGAGATGCTGAAAGCCGAGGATTGTGACTTTTTCCAAGGATATCTGAGGTCGCCGCCGCTCGCTGCGAAGGCATTCGCGGATTTCGCACTGCGGAGTAATTAGTTCGCTTTCCGGGCTATATTGGCCAACCCCTTTGAAAGTTGCAAGCACCCGCTCAATCGGGCCAATGGATCAGCCCAGATACGATTTATTACCAATTTGCTATCTGGTCTCAATTTCGCGACATCACCGAGCTTTGCCACATAGGCCAATAGTCCAGGAATGTTCGGTGGAGTTTCATCCTGGAAACTGACGAGCGTTCCACGAGCTCCCACCTCGATTTTAGCAACTCGGGCTACGAGCGCATTCTGCTTAATTTCGATCAGACGCAGCAGGTTCTGCGTAGGTTGCGGAATGGGACCAAATCGATCAGCCATTTCTGCCGCAAAGCCCTCGATGTCGTCTGCTTCGTCCAGGTCGTTCAATCTGCGGTAGAGTGCCATGCGGACCGACAAGTCCGGGACATAATCGTCAGGAATGAGGATCGGCGCGTCAATCGTGATTTGCGGGCTGAAGCGACCGCGTGGTTTCATGAATCCGTATGCGTCCGCCTTGGCATCCATGATAGCTTCCTCGAGCATGGATTGGTAAAGCTCGAAACCGACCTCCTTGATGTGTCCTGACTGTTCGTCGCCGACCAGATTACCGGCACCACGAATGTCGAGATCATGGCTGGCCAGTTGGAACCCGGCTCCCAGGCTATCCAAGTCTCCCAGTACCTTCAGTCGTTTTTCGGCAGTTTCGGTAAGCGCACGATTGGCATCAGTTGTCAGATATGCATAAGCGCGGGTCTTTGATCGGCCCACCCGTCCTCGAAGTTGATACAGTTGCGCAAGCCCAAAGCGATCAGCGCGGTGTATGATCAGTGTGTTGGCGCTTGGTATATCAAGTCCACTCTCGACAATAGTGGTCGATAGCAACACATCATAGCGCTTTTCATAAAATGCACTCATCCGCTCTTCGACTTGCGTCGGCGACATCTGCCCATGGGCCGTGACATATTTTACCTCGGGGATCTCTGTCCGCAAGAATTCCTCGATTTCAGTGAGGTCTGCAATGCGGGGGACGACAAAGAAGCTTTGCCCGCCGCGGTAATGTTCCCTGAGCAGCGCTTCACGCAACACGACGGGATCCCAAGGCATGACGTAAGTGCGTACGGCCAAGCGGTCGACCGGTGGAGTCTGAATGACTGAAAGGTCGCGCAGACCCGACATCGCCATCTGCAGGGTGCGGGGTATGGGGGTCGCGGTCAAAGTCAACATGTGAACGTCTGTCTTTAGCGCCTTGAGCTGTTCCTTGTGCGTGACCCCAAAGCGTTGTTCCTCGTCGACAATGACCAGTCCGAGCCGTTTGAACTTTGTTGATTTCGCAAGAACGGCATGGGTGCCAATGACGATGTCAACGGTGCCATCAGCCAGTCCATCGCGCGTCAATCCTGATTCTGTTGTTGGAACAAGCCGAGAAAGACGGCCGAGCTTGAGTGGCAGGTCGTGGAACCGCTCGACAAAATTGCTGTAATGTTGCCGCGCCAGCAACGTGGTCGGCGCTATGATTGCAACCTGGTGACCCGCCATGGCTGATGCGAAAGCCGCGCGCATCGCGACCTCTGTCTTGCCAAACCCAACGTCGCCACACACCAACCGGTCCATTGGCCTGCCCGAGGCCATGTCATCGAGCACCTCGATGATAACGCGTTGCTGGTCATCGGTTTCTTCATAGGGGAAGCGGTCGACAAACTCGGCGTAGGAGCTATCATCGATTTCGACAACGGCGCCTGCCCGAAGAGCGCGCTCTGCGGCAGTCTTCAGG
>JBATDO010000474.1:0-16012 GCA_049663505.1 Sphingorhabdus sp. | reverse complement strand
ATACCCTTGTAGGTAAACACCGCACCACGTCCGGCATTGAAATGCTCGTCGTCTTCGAGCACCATGATGGCGGCCGAGATCGCATCCATGGCGCTTCCACCATTTCCAAGTACTGCAGAGCCGGCTTCCAGGGCCCGGCTCAGGCCTGCACGGGTCGCTGCCTCATGCTCTGGCGTGAGCTTGCCGCGCACCATGCTGCCAGCGCCACCATGAATGACAAGCGTCCAATGTTTTTCGATTGCAGAATCCGGTACAGTTTCTGACATCGTATTTTCCTTCTTGCCATGTTCATGCCCGCCTGGGTGGGCCGCAACGGGTGCGCAAAGCGATAGTATCAACGGCAACCATATGCGACAGAAAAAATGCGTCATTTCTTGCTCCGCCAGCAGGTATAAAAGCGCTTTAGACTGACCCAGATATACAAGCCAGTGCCCATCTGGCAACGAACCAGCAGCCGCGATCGCAGTGACTTTCGGGCCCTCTATCCAAAAGACGTTCCTGGCAGCTGGGCGCTGGTTTGTTCACGCGACCATTTAGTCCAATTGCTTTGGGGTTCAACGCCGAGTATAGCGCGCTCATGTCTTCAGTTCGTCCCTGGCGCGACATAGCGCGCCGCTCGTCCCGCCAGATCATGGTGGGGAATGTCCCGGTAGGCGGCGATGCGCCGATTGCAGTACAGACCATGACCAACACGCTCACGAGCGATGCGGGCGCGACGATTGACCAGATCCGCCGCTGCGAGGACGCAGGCGTTGATATCATTCGCGTTTCGTGCCCCGATGTCGAGAGCACCGCCGCGCTCAAGCAGATCGTTCGCGCAAGCCGCGTTCCCATCGTTGCAGATATTCACTTCCATTATAAACGCGCGCTCGAAGCTGCCGATGCAGGAGCTGCATGCTTGCGCATCAACCCGGGAAATATCGGATCGAGCGCCCGGGTTAAGGAGGTTGTAAATGCGGCAAAGGCCAATGGCTGCGCAATCCGGATCGGAGTCAATGCTGGCAGCCTCGAAAGCGACCTGCTTGAAAAGTACGGCGAGCCGTGTCCCGAAGCGCTAATCGAAAGCGCGCTTGACCACATCAAGCTGCTTCAGGATCACGATTTTCATGAATATAAGGTCGCGGTAAAGGCATCGGACGTCTTTCTTGCTGTGGCCGCCTATATGGGCCTGGCCGATGCCGTCGACTGTCCTTTGCATTTGGGCATTACCGAGGCTGGCGGCCTGATCGGCGGTACAGTCAAGTCATCCATTGGCATGGGCAACTTGCTTTGGGCAGGGATCGGTGACACCATCCGCGTCTCGCTGTCCGCTGAGCCCGAAGAGGAAGTTCGCGTCGGTTATGAAATACTGAAATCGCTCGGTCTTCGAACGCGAGGCGTCCGTGTCGTTTCTTGCCCGTCCTGTGCGCGCCAGGGTTTCGACGTGATCCGGACCGTGCAGGCGCTGGAAGATGCGCTGGGTCACATCAAGACACCCTTGTCGCTCTCGGTTCTGGGATGCGTGGTGAACGGCCCGGGTGAAGCTCGTGAGACAGACATCGGCATCACCGGAGGAGGCAATGGCAAGCACATGGTTTATCTCTCCGGCGTCACGGATCATCATGTCGAAAGTGCTGACATGATTGCGCATATCGTGAAGCTCGTCGAAGCCAAGGCTGCGGCAATAGAGGCTGGTGAAACCGTGAGCGCAGATGACTTACACGGGGTAGCAGCATAGTTCTTGTAATTGCTGACAGCAAGGCCATCGATCTTGCAGATAACAGACTGGATATCTAGAAAATGCCTTTTGACAAGAAGCTTCACCAGCAAGCTGGCCGGATTTCGATATGACCGCTTACCGTTCTGAAAGCGGTCGAAGCAAATTCGACTTGACGATTGACATCAAGAGGGCGGGCTAGGTCATGTCACTCGTTGTCCGTCCTGCGCAGGCCGCAGACCTGCCGCTTATCGCAACGCTCATCCGGGAACTGGCTGACTATGAACGCCTCTTGGATGAAGTGCGCTTCGATGAAGCGGTTCTTGGTGACCGCCTGTTCGGAGCACGGCCATATGCAGAGGTCCTGATTGGCGAGATCGATGGGCAAGCACAAGGATTTGCACTTTTCTTCCATAATTTCTCGACATTCGAAGGCAAGCCCGGGATCTATCTCGAGGACCTTTTTGTCCGGAGCGAGGCGCGCGGTGCAGGGCTTGGCAAGGCACTTCTTTCCAAGCTTGCAGCTATTGCACTGGAACGGGACTGCGCACGCCTCGAATGGTCGGTGCTCGACTGGAACGAGCCGGCAATCCAGTTCTACCGAAAGCTGGGAGCCAAGGCGATGGACGACTGGACGATATTTCGCGTCGACGGCAGTGCCTTGTCCGAGCTTTCGGAGCAATCTCGATGAAGGCGAACATTTGGGCGATCGCGTTTGCGCAGGCCCTCTGTTCCATGGCTCCGGGATCAGCCATGGCACAAGCTGGTCCTGATCAAGAGCATCGTGCCAATCCCGAGGCGCGCCTCTTTTCACCAACTGCCAATGCGCAGCTCCAGTTAAACCAGGCATTGGCGGTGGCCGAGAGTGAGCATAAGCGGGTCGTGGTCGTGATGGGGGCCGACTGGTGCCATGATAGTCGAGCGCTGGCTGGCTGGCTGGAGACACCCCGTTTTACCGAGATGATGAAGGATCGCTACCTTGTGATATTTGTCGATGTCGGCACACCGCAAATCGGCAAGGGACGCAACCTCGATATCGCCAAGCATTTCGGCATCCGCAAGGTAAAGGGTACGCCTTTGCTAATGGTGGTTTCTGCAGATGGAAAGCGGCTCAACAGCAAGAGGGATGCCGCCAGCTGGCGCAATGCAGCTAGCCGCACAGAACAGTCTGTGTTTGCCTATTTTGACAGCTTTACCCCCGCTTAAGCATATGGCGATAAGAACTGTCCATGTTCATGAAGCAGGTCCTGCCCTTGTTTGTCTGCGCGATTTTGGTTGGCTGGTTCATGCCAACCATGACTGCTGACAACAGCCTGCCCAGCGAGACCCGACAATCTGGCCCAGCGCAACCAGCAGCCAACGCGTTTGACAGTGGAGCGGCAAATGATGCGGAGCAATTGCTGCCCGATCAGATCGTGCTGGAACGGGCACCAGATGGCCATTTCTATGCAGATATTGATGTCAATTTGGGCACTATCCATTTCCTTGTCGATACCGGAGCAACGGCTGTTGCATTAACCGGTGACGATGCCCGAGCGATAGGTCTCCACTGGAGCGACGACGAGCTGCGCCCCATTGCCAGAGGCGTGAACGGCGCAGTCATGGGCAAGGAAATCATCATCGACCGGATGCAGGTCGGCAATGTGCAGGCAACCAACGTGCGCGCTGCAATAATTCCCGAAGGCCTTGAAATATCGCTGCTGGGCCAGACCTTTCTGGCGCGGATCGGATCGGTAAACATCCGTGAAAACCAGATGGTCTGGAATTAATCCACCCGTCGTTCAGAAATAGATATCGATATAATCGGTCAGGCTATCGCACCATTCAAATTCGCGCATCCGCCAATATTTGCGCTGTTGAGTGATCGCAAAAACTGAATCGCCGTTCTTGAAGCAGCTTCGTCCTGGATCTGGCGTATCCGATATGGTGATGCGACCCCGGAAAATGAATTGATCGGTATCAATGCTCAGCACGTCGCCATCCAAATCCAACAGGCCCTTGCCATCGGGCGCTACCTGGAGACCTTTGAGATGAACCACGGCACCGCGCTGAGTGACTTCGAGAAGTCCACGTTTTTGCCAGTGGATCCATTGCAAGGTGATGCCAGCATTGCCACGCAACCGTTCAAGCGCCGCCAGGTCGCGGACTTCAGTTGCCTTGACGCCTGCACCAGGTGGCTCAGGATCGGGTTGAATTGGAACAATTGGGTTGATTATTCCGTCTTGATTATCGCAGCCTGCCAAGAGGACCAGCACGAAGATTGCCAAGGCGCCATTGGCGATTCTCATGTAACCATTTCCTTTTTCCAGCTTGGAATAGCATGGGGATGATCCGCTGCAACTACCTTGAGTTGCGATCCCAATTCGGCCAAGACCTTACGATAATGGCACAGCTTCACTCTCGACCCATGGTTCCTTTTCTCGTTGCCTGTGCAGGCATCGGGACCTTCTCGCTGATGGATGCAGCAATGAAGGACCTGGCAATTGCACAAGGCGCCTATAACGCGGTGATGTGGCGCAACAGCCTGGGAGCATTTCTCATGGGACTCGCCTTCATCGGTACGCGTCAAAAATGGCCGACGATGAAACTCTTGAGGCTTCACCTTTGGCGAAGCATCATGGTGTCGATCATGGCTGTCAGTTTTTTCTGGTCGTTGACGAAGTTGCCATTGGCAGAGGCGATCGGGCTGAGCTTTATCGCTCCCGTGATCGCGCTCTATTTGGCAGCAGTTTTGCTGGGCGAGGTCATTGGTCGCGAGGCAATCTGGGCATCGCTTGCAGGCATTGCCGGAGTGGTGGTTATCATCGCCGGGCGCATAGGCGGACATTATACCACCGATCATCTGTGGGGAGCCGCAGCTGTGCTCTTCTCGGCCGTGGTTTTTGCCTACAACCTGATACTGGCACGACAACAAGCCCAAGTTGCAGGGCCCATTGAAATTGCATTTTTCCAGAATCTGTTCGTAGCAGCGACGCTCAGTCTTGCTGCCCCTTGGTTCTTGCAACCGCTCGGGGCTGACAAGTTTCCCATGCTTGTGGGCGCGACAATACTTGCCATTATTTCGCTTCTGCTACTCAGCTGGGCTTATGCACGCGCCGAAGCGCAACGTCTTATCCCGGTTGAGTATACCGCTTTTATCTGGGCAGCCCTTTTTGGCTGGCTGTTCTTCTCAGAACCCCTGACCTGGCCAGTGTTGTTCGGCACCGGCATGATCGTATGTGGCAGCCTCATCGCCGCACGGGCCAAGCCCGCGTCTGCCAGCCAGATCGAGATCACTGCGCTTTGACCACTTGAACATGCTCAAGATGCGAGCGCACCGTAGAGCATGGTCTTGATTTCGCGGCGTACTGGATACGTGCTTGAGGGCATCAGCTGTGTCATGAAGATCATGATGATATCCTCGACAGGGTCCACGAAGAAAGCTGTTGAATACATACCTCCCCAGTAGAAATCACCGGTTGAGCACGGCGTCAGTGTCGCTGCTGAGTCGATTGTCGTGGCAAAGCCGAGCCCAAACCCGATTCCTGCCATTTCAGCCTCGCTGAAGAGCGATTTGGACATCTGCGTGAGATCCTGGCCACCGGGCAGATGGTTTGCAGTCATCAGCTCAAGTGTCTTGGGGCTGAGGATCTGGCTTCCATCAAGGGCACCCCCATTTAGCAACATCCTGCAGAATCGATGATAGTCGGCGACGCTGGAAGCCAGGCCTCCGCCGCCTGAATTGAATGACCAGCCTTTGGTCCAAAGGCTACCAGCACCGGAATCGTCGGACAGCTTCATCTTTGTCTCCGCGTCAAAGGCAAAGCATTGCGGGACGCGAGCGGCTTTTTCGGCGGGAACGTGGAAAAAAGTGTCCTCCATGCCGAGGGGAGCGAAGATGTGCGTCTTGAAATAATCATCCAGCGGCATGCCACTGATCCGTTCGATGAGAACACCCAGGACGTCAGTTGAAACCGAGTAGTTCCAGGACGTACCAGGGTCAAACTCCAGCGGTATTTCAGACAGCGTCTTGATGAAGCTTTCTGAACTGTTCTTGGACCAGCTCTCCACTTCGGTCTTGCGATATGCGGCGTCGACATTGCTTCGTTCCTGGAACGAATAGGTGAATCCGGACGTGTGACGCAGTACATCCACGATCCGCATCGGCGTTGCAGGAGGACGACTGACGAACGGGACATTCCCGCCGCCTCCCACGAAGACTCCAAGTTTTGCAAATTCCGGGATATATTTCGAGACTGGATCGGTCAGTGCGACCTTGCCTTGCTCAACCAGCTGCATGAATGCGACCGAGGTAATCGGTTTGGTCATCGAGGCGATCCGAAAGATCGCGTCTTCGGCGACGCCTGAGTTCCATTGATGTGCAATATCATCGCCGCGTCCAATCAGGAGCGACGCGAAAGGCAATAATCCCGTGTCTAGATACTTGGCCTGTACGAACTCGTCGATCCGCGCAAGCCGATCGGGAAGAAATCCTAGTTCCTGTGCACTCATACCGCTGTTTGTCCTGTCAATTGGCGGGTTACGGGATGCGAGCTGGAAAGCCCGCCGTCAACGGCAATCGCTTGACCGTTTACATAGCTTGCCTGGTCGCTGGCCAGAAACAACGCGACATTGGCCAGCTCTTCTGGCTGTGCCCCGCGACGCAGCGGGTTCAAGCGACCGATCCTGTCGGTCACACCTTTTTCCTTGGCATAGTCAAATGTCGGCTTGGTCATACCGGTCTCGGTCAGCCCAGGGCAGATGGCATTGCAGCGTACATTGGTTCCCGACAATTGTTGTGCTGAAACCATCGCAAGATTTATAACGCCTGCTTTTGATGCTGAATAGGGCGGTCCCCCAGCCCCTGAACGGATGCCAGCAACACTTGCAGTCAGGATGATGGCCCCGCCACGTCCTGCATCGGCCATGACCTTCCCGGCATGCTTTACCATTAGCCATGGTCCAATGAGGTTGACGCGCAGTACATTCGTGAAATTCTCCACCGTGTTGTCGAATATCCCTTCCATGCCCCCAGAGATACCGGCATTGGCAAAGGCGATATCCAGTTGGCCATGCAGGTCCAGTGCTTGGGCGACGATTGCTGCCACATCTGCTTCATTTCCAGCATCCATCTCGATCGCCGTTGCAGCTTCGCCAATCATTGCTGCGGTGTCATGAACCGAAGCTGCCATGTCGCCCAGAACAACGCGTGCACCCTCAGCAGCAAAACGAATTGCAGACGCGCGACCGATACCGGAACCGGCCCCCGTAATGATGGCAACCTTGCCTGCCAATGCACCTGTCATTATCCCGCTCCTCCACCGCTACTCGTTACACCACCATCGATTACCATTGTCTGTCCTGTCATGAATGCACCTGCAGCCGATGCCAGGAAAACTGCGGCCCCGGCAATCTCGTGGGGTTCCCCAATGCGCTTTAGCGAGGCCGTTGATGTCGAACGCTTGAGCGTTTCGGGATCGTCCCAGAGAGCCTTTGCAAAGTCGGTCTTGATCAGGCCGGGTGCGATGCAGTTTACTCGCACACCCCGGCTTCCATACTCATCTGCCAGGTTGCGAGCGAGTTGCATGTCGGCTGCCTTGGAAATGCAATAAGCGCCAATCGTTCGAGATCCCTTGAGGCCTCCAATCGATGAAATGATCGTGACTGAGCCTTCGCCGCGTTCGAGCATTTCGGGAGCCACCATAGATATCAGCCAATTGTTGGCTATGATATTGTTCGTGAGGATCTTGTTGAACGCATCATCGCTGATATCCGCCATCGGACCATAATGAGGATTGGATGCCGCGTTACAGACGAGCGCGGTAATCTTTCCATATGCCTGGCGGCTGGCATCAACCAGCGCCTGGAGGCTTTGCTTTGATGAGATATTTGCGGCAACGGCAATGGCTGTTTCTGGACCATATCGGTCGTTGATTTCATTTGCCACCCTTTCACACATGTCGAGCTTGCGACTGGAGATCACCACCTTTGCGCCCTGTGCAGCCATTTCCTCCGCGATCGCCTTGCCAATGCCTCGCGATGAGCCAGTAATTACGGCAACTTGTCCGGTCATGTCGAATAGCGACATCGTGGCTTCTCCCTAATGACCTGTGAGCGTCATGCGCCGGCTTTTACGGCAAATTTCCAGGCTGCTTCTGCCAGCCCGAATACCTTTTCAGCCATCGCCTCGGCATGCGACGAATTCGCAGTACCGTCGATAACGCGCTTCTTGATTCCCTGTATGATGCCTGCCAGGCGGAAGAAATTGTAGGACAGATACCAATTCATGTCAGGCAGGCCATCCCTGTTGGTCGCGGCGCAATAACGCTCAACCATTTCTTCAAGCTCCGGGATACCGAGTGCGGCGCGATCAACATCCATGATACCAGAGCGGCCTCCATTTTCGGTCACCCATGCCATGGCGACATAGGTGAAGTCTGCCAGGGGATCACCGAGCGTCGACAGTTCCCAGTCGAGCACCGCAATTACCCTGGGCTCGCTTGGTGCAAAAATCATGTTGTCGATGCGGTAGTCGCCGTGGACAATGCTCGTTCGCGTTTGCTCGGGAAGCGTTGAAGGCAGCCACTCGATGAGCCGTTCCATCTCGGGCATCACTTCTGTTTCGGCAAGCCGATATTGCTTCGTCCAGCGATCGACCTGGCGGCCAAAATAATTGCCTGGCTTACCGAAATCGGAAAGTCCTGCTGCATCGATGTCGGTGTTGTGCAGGGCTGCAAGCGTATCGATCATCGCTTCATAGGTCGCGCGCCGTTCTGACGCGGTTGAGCCAGGCATCGTGCCGTCCCAGATCGTGCGACCTTCCACCATGTCCATGATGTAGAACCAGCTCCCGATTACGCTTTCATCGGTACAAAGGCCGTAGGGCTTGGCTACCGGGAACCCGGTTGGATGAAGGCCGGCAAGAACCTTGTACTCGCGGTCAACCGCGTGGGCACTTGGCAAAAGGACGCCAAAAGGTTTGCGGCGCAGCACATAGGATCGGCCGGGTGTGTTGATCCGATAGGTCGGGTTGGACTGGCCGCCGGCAAATTTCAGTATCTCCAGCGGCCCTTCAAAACCCGAGACATTTTCAGCCATCCAGGCCGATAGCTTTGCCTCGTCAATCCTGTCAGCGCCGGTAGGGGCGATTGTGCCGGTAAAGGCATCTTGTGCATCTATTGGCGTGGTCATTTGTCAAACACGATAACAGAACGGGCAGCATCACCGCGTTTCATCTGTTCAAAGCCTTCATTGATCCTTTCGAGCGGTATCCTTTCCGATATGATGCTGTCGAGATCAAGCAATCCACGCATGTAGAAATCGACGAGGCGCGGTATATCAACAGGGAACCTGTTGCCGCCCATGATTGCACCCTGCAATTTCTTGCCCGAGAGCAAATCCATCGCGCTCAAGCCAACCTGGTGCTGTAACGGCATCATGCCCAATATGGTTGCAGTTCCTCCGCGCTTCAGTGATTTTACCGCCAATTCGCCCGAAGCCGGGCGTCCGACGGCTTCGATGGCGTGATCAACCCCGCCCTTGCTCAGCTCCAATATTTGCGCCGCGGCATCCTCGGCAACCGCGTCTACTGTATCTGTTGCACCGAGTTTCATGGCAAGTGCCCGCTTTTCGGGAATTGGGTCGGCAGCAATGATCCTTCCGGCCCCTGCAATCTTTGCTGCATTGATCGTTGCAAGTCCAACCCCACCGCAGCCGATGACTGCGACTGTTTCGCCCGGCGTTACCTTGCAGGCGTTGAAAATCGTACCAGCGCCCGTCGTAACAGCACAACCGATGACGGACGCGCGGTCGAGAGGCATTTCGGGATCTATTGCGACGCACGCGTGTTCGTGGATGAGCATCATCTCGGCATAAGCCGAAAGGTTCAGCATCTGGTTGACCATACTGCCGTCTGGCCGAGTAAGGCGGGGTGCCTCGCCTGGCTTGCGCCGCGTCTCGGCCCCAAGACACAAGGACATCCGTCCTGTCACGCAATACTCGCAGTGCCCGCAAAATGCCGAAAGGCAGGTAACCACGGCGTCGCCGACTTTGACTGTGCGGACCTCGCTACCAACCGCCTCGACAATTCCGGCTGCTTCATGACCGGGAATGGCGGGCAGGGGATGTGGGTACGTCCCCTCGATGAAATGCAGGTCGCTATGACAAAGTCCGCAGGCCACGGTACGGATCAGTACCTCGTGCGGCCCGGGATTTGAGATGTTGACCTGTTCTATCTGAAGCGGTTTGCCCGCTTCGATGAGGACAGCCGCTTTCACCGGGCCACTCCGATGTCGCCGCTCGACATGGAATTATTTCCACGTCCGCCATGCTTGCCCAGTTCCATTCGAGCAATGGCGCGCGCATGGACCTCATCCGGGCCGTCGGCCAGACGCAGGGTTCGCTGATGGGCATAGGCCGATGCCAGGCCAAAATCGTCGGACACGCCACCTCCGCCATGCGCCTGTATGGCATCATCAATGATCTTGAGTGCCATGGTCGGTGCCTGGACCTTGATCATGGCTATTTCAGCTGCTGCTGCCTTGTTGCCAACCTTGTCCATCATGTCAGCTGCCTTGAGGCAAAGCAGGCGAGTCATCTCGATATCGATGCGCGCACGTGCAATGCGCTCTTCCCACAGGCTTTGTTCTGAGATTGCCTTGCCGAACGCCACGCGCGACTGCAGTCGCTTGCACATTTTCTCTAGTGCTTCTTCGGCTGTTCCGATCGTACGCATGCAGTGGTGAATACGCCCTGGTCCCAAGCGACCTTGCGCAATCTCGAAACCGCGACCTTCGCCGAGCAACATGTTGGACGCCGGGATCCGTACGTCTTTGAGCTCGATCTCCATGTGGCCGTGCGGGGCGTCATCATAGCCGAAAACCGGCAGGTGGCGAAGGATCTTTACACCGGGTGCGTCCAGTTCCATCAACACCATCGATTGCTGGGCATGACGCTTTGCTTCAAAATCGGTCTTGCCCATGACAATCGCGATCTTGCATCGCGGGTCGCCAGCGCCTGAAGACCACCATTTGACGCCGTTCAATACATATTCGTCGCCTTCGCGCCGGATAGAGGTCTCGATATTGGTTGCATCGGACGAAGCAACCGCTGGTTCGGTCATGAGAAAAGCGGAGCGGATTTGGCCATTCATCAGCGGGACCATCCACTTTTGCTTTTGCTCAGCTGTGCCATAGCGCAGAAACACTTCCATGTTTCCAGTGTCGGGAGCAGAACAGTTGTAGACTTCCGACGCCATGCCAATGCGGCCCATTTCCTCGGCGCAAAGGGCATATTCCATGTTGGTAAGACCCGGGCCATCGAACCCTACGCTGTCGTCTACATGCACCCGGCCCGAACCTGGGGGCATGAACAGGTTCCAAAGGCCTGCAGCCTTTGCACGGGCTTTTTCTTCTTCGATGACCTGGAGAACTTTCCAACGCTCACCGGTCGCCTGCTCTGCATAATAATCGGCAACGCGCGGCCGCAAGAAGCGTTCATTATGGTCGCGGATACGATCCCGCCAGTAGCTTTGCTTTTCGGTGAGGTCGAAATCCATGGCGCATAATCCTTCTTGTGTTTAATCGTTCAGTTAACTGGCAGAATCTTGAGCGGCATTCAAGACGCGTAACCGTTCATTATGGCTTTCGCGCGTTATCGGGAAATGGCGCAGGATCAACACTCCTGTAATTCCGATGCCGAGCAGTGCAAGCATGTTGAACAGGGCAAGGCGATCCAGTATTTCGACGCTGATCGTTCCTGCCACTGCGTCTTGCGGGAATTTAGCAAATGTCAGGATCATGCCGGCCACGAATGTGCCAATGCCTACTGCGCATTTCTGCATGAAGAAATAGCCGGCAAAGAAAAGGCCTTCAGACCGCCTGCCGGTCTCGGTTTGCGATGCTTCGACGACATCGGCCATCATCGATGATGTCAGCATCATCATCCCAATCGAGGCGCTGTTCGAAAAAATGAGGAAGCCAAACATGAACAATGCAGACGGATTGGCTGGTCCTCCCGGTACGAGGTCGAGCAGCCAGGATGTGTAGAGTGCCGAGTTGATCGTAAGTGCCAGCAATGCCAGCAGCATCGTGGCCTTTTTCTTGCCCAGGACAGCCGAAATGGAAGGGACGCAGAGAAATGCGACGATTACGCTGCCAAACAGGATCAAGGAGTAATATAGCATTTCTACCTGTTCGAGTTGCCACAGGAACATCAGCAGGTAATTGCTCAGTGCAAATGTAATGCCTTGATTGATCAGGCCGAACAGGGCGGCCGAAACGAGCCATAAGAATGCCCGATTGGAAAGCGTCGCCCTAACCTCGCGCAATGCATGCTTCAATCCAACGCCGCGCGGTGCAACCGGGGATGGCCTGGCCACTTGGCGGTGCTGCCCCAGCGCAGACACCAAGACCGCGCCTGTCATCATGAGCGCACCGCACCAGGCGTAGACATCATAACCATCGGGATCGGTCACACCCTTTGCCCCTGTGAAGAAAAGGCCATAGGCAAAGATCAGCATCAGCAATCCGCCCGCCCATCCAAACAGGAACCGGTAGCGCATCAGCCGCGTTCGTTCATCATAATCGCCGGTAAGCTCGGGAACCAGTGCAATAGACGGGACCTCGCACATCGAGACAAACGTACGCACCAGCACGGCCGTGCCGAACAGCCAACACACCAGCAAAATGTCACTCATCTGCGGCGGATGCCATAACAGCATCCACAATAAGCCCAGCGGCACTGCCGCAAAATATAACCACGGCAGACGGCGCCCCCATTTGCTTTGGGTGCGGTCGCTCAGCTCGCCGATGATAGGATCGGCAAAGGCATCAAAGATCAGTGCGCACATGATGACGGCGCCGACAACGCCTGCATCCAAACCGAGGACCTGATTGTAGAATATAAGCAGGAAAACCGAAAAGCCGTTATCCTTGACTCCATAAGCGACCGATCCGAGGCCGTGCATGACCTTCAAGGATCGTGGAAGTCTCCTGGCAGCAGTCATGAGAAATTACAAAGTGGCTGGCAAAATGGCTGGCTCTGCGGCGAATCGCATTTGTCTTCACTCCTCGTTCCTGTGGCCATGCTAAGCTTGCTACCTCTCGTGTCAATCGGCGCGAAAATGACGTTACGGCATGCATTGCTCACCGATAAGCGCTTGCGTTTCACAAGGCGAGCGCTCAAAATTTAGCCAAGCAATTAAAGGAGAGCATGATGTCCGATCTTGAATCATTGCGTGCAGAAGTACGTGCCTGGCTGGAGGAAAACTGTCCTGCCGAAATGCGTACTCCCGTCAAGGGCGACGAGGATATCTGTTGGGGAGGGCGTCATTTCGTTTTTCAAAGCGAGGCGCAAAAGCTCTGGCTGGAACGTTGTGCGGCCAAAGGATACACGGTTCCCGACTGGCCAAAGGCATATGGCGGAGCCGGCCTCAGTCCGCAGGAAACCAAGATCCTGCGCCAGGAAATGGCCCGGCTCGGCTGCAGGTCGCCGCTCAACAGTTTTGGTATCTGGATGCTTGGACCGGCATTGCTGAAATTTGGGACAGAAGAGCAAAAGGTCTATTATCTGAACCAGATTTCCCGCGGCGAAATACGTTGGTGCCAAGGCTATTCGGAACCTGGGTCGGGTAGCGACCTGGTCTCGATGCAGACATTTGGAGAGGACAAGGGAGATCACTGGGTAGTCAATGGCCAGAAAATCTGGACATCCTATGCAGACAAGGCCGACTGGATATTCTGCCTCGTGCGAACGGACAAGGCGAACAAATATCAGGGCATTTCATTTCTGCTGTTCGACATGGAAACCCCAGGGGTCACCACCAAGCCTATCAAGCTCATCTCGGGCAACTCGCCATTTTGCGAGACGTTCTTCGATAACGTGGTCGTTCCCAAGCACCAGATTGTCGGCGAACTCAACCGGGGCTGGGACGTGGCCAAATATTTGCTTGGCCATGAGCGTGAAATGATTTCGGGTATGGGCGGTGATGGTGGCATCACGTCGATTGGTGCGGCGATGAAGGATGTGCTGGCACAAGAGCCCGTGCTGAGGGCGCAAATGGCACTCTTCGATGTCGACAACCTGACCTTTCGCGCTCACGGCGAACGGTTCATGGACGAATGGAAGACAGGCAAGGCGCATCCGGCCTATTCCAACCTGATGAAATATGTTGGCACCGAGCTGAACAAGAAGCGCCACGAGCTGGTTATGGCCGCTGGCGGTTCGCAGGCGCTGGAATGGGAAAGTGAACAGTCAAATGGCGGGTCAAAGGCGCGTAACTGGTTGCGCACCAAGGCCAACAGCATCGAGGGTGGCACCAGCGAAGTGATGCTGAACGTCGTATCGAAGCGTATCCTCGAAATGCCCGGAGCATAATCATGGCAATGACACTCAATGACGATCAGACCATGTTGCGCGACACTGCACGGAACTTCATGCAATCCGAAGCTCCCGTTGCGCATTTTCGAAAATATCGTGACATGCAATGCAAGGATGGTTTCAGCCATGGACTGTGGAAGCAGTTCGCGGAAATGGGCTTCACCGGCATCCTTATCCCTGAAGCTGATGGGGGACTGGGTATGGGCCACATCGAGGCTGGGATCGTGCTCGAAGAAGTTGGCCGAAACCTCTCGCCATCACCGTTTCTGTCGACATCAGTGGCAGCTGTCGAGGCCTTGAAGCACGCGGAAAAGGCAATGCGGGAGCGCTGGTATCCAGGGATCCTGGCAGGTGAAACGGTGATCGGACTGGCGATCGACGAAGGCCTGAAGCATCGCCCCGAGCAGACCGCCTGCAAGGCTGAACGGAGCGGGAATGGTTTCAAGCTGCAGGGGCACAAGCAATTCGTGGTTCAGGGCAGTTCGTCGGATATGCTCATTGTTGCTGCTCGTACAGCAGGCGCTGCAGGCGAAACGGATGGTCTTACCCTTTTTGCCGTCGAGAAAGGTGCAGCGGGCATGACAGTGGAGGCCACGCGCCTTGTCGATGCGTCGATGGCGGCTCATGTCAAACTCGAAGGCGTTTATGTCGATGCTGATGCGGTGATAGGCGAGGTCGATGGCGGCTGGTCAGTGCTCACCAAGCTGCTCGATGCCGGTCGGGTGGGTGCTGCGGCCGAGATGGTTGGAGTTGGGTCGGGCGCGATGGACATGACTTTTGAATATCTGAAGCAGCGAAAGCAATTCGGTCAGCTGATTGGCGAGTTCCAAGCCTTGCAGCATCGCGCGGCCCATCTCTACAGCGAAGTCGAAGGCGCGCGATCAATTGTGCTGAAGGCACAGTCCTTGCTCGACGAGGAGCACGCTAAAGCCGAACTTTATGTCGCAGCAGCCAAGGCAAAGGCGGGCCTTGCGTGCAATTTGGCTGTGCGCGAGGGTGTGCAGATGCATGGTGGAATTGGTATGACGGACGAATATGACATTGGCCTGTACATGAAGCGTGACCGGTCGTTGAACGAGTTTTTCGGCGACACCTATTTTCACGCCGATCGCGTCGCCACAATGAACGGTTACTGACAAGGACGAACTTATGGACATCAATACATTATTCAACCTCAATGGCCGTGTTGCCCTGGTAACGGGAGGGTCGCGCGGTATCGGCAAGATGATTGTCGAGGGCTACCTGAAGGCGGGCGCCGCGCGCGTCTACATCAGCGCGCGCAAGGTCCATCAAATTGAGGAAACTGTCGCCGAATTTGGCGACAGCGTAATCGGATTGCCGTGCGATCTTTCTACCGTAGATGGATGCAACAGCCTTGCAGCGCAAATCGCTGAACGTGAGGACAAGCTCGACATCCTTGTCAACAATGCAGGTGTTGCATGGGGTGCCGATTTTGGCCAGTTTCCGGAAAATGGCTGGGACAGGGTAATGGATCTCAATGTCAAGTCGCTGTTTTTCCTGACCCAGGCGCTGCATCCGCTGCTGAAGGCGGCGGCGTCATTTGATCGTCCTGGCAAGGTCATCAACATTGCGTCGATCGACGGCTTGCGCATAAACCCTTGGCAAACCTACAGTTATCAGGCTTCCAAGGCGGCCGTGATCCATCTTACACGCAGGCTTGCAGCAGAACTCGTCAAGGACAACATATTGGTGTCAGCCATCGCACCTGGTGCATTTCAATCCGAAATGAACAAGGTGGCACGTGATCACGCCGAGGATGTAGGCAAGAACATTCCGTTCCCACGGATCGGTTCGCCCGAAGACATGGCCGGCCTGGCCATTTTCCTGGCGGCGCGTTCGGGGGACTATATCGTGGGTGAAACGATTGCGTGCGACGGTGGAATCGTCAATGCTTCGCTGCCTGGCAATGGCATCGATACGTTATAATCAGGCTTGACG
>JBATDO010000473.1:0-5864 GCA_049663505.1 Sphingorhabdus sp. | reverse complement strand
CTTGTGGATCCATGCTTGGAATGTACCAGCCCAGCGCCGGGCCTGGATCGCGGTAATTCAGTCGAGCGAGGTCTGAACGAAAAAATCGGGTATCGAGAATGATGAATTGGACCCGCTTGCCCTCAGGGCCAATGATCCGGCTTTCATAAACCCCAGGTCGTGACCTCACCGTTTGTGACGCGCCCCAATAGGTTTCGTAGACTTTTTCGGCATATTCCTTGAAGGCGAAGCTACCACCTGCGTCATTTGCTCCATAGTCATGGTCATCCCAAGTCGTCATCATTGGAACACTTCGGCGAAAGCGATCAAATTCCTGTCTGCTAGACAATTTCTTGTAGCTCTGGACAAGGGTGGGGATTTCAGCTGCGGAAAAGCTACCTGTATCGCCGTAAACATTGTCTCCTATGAGCAGGAATGCCTGGGGCTGTTGCCTGGCAATGACATCCCAGAAGCCCATCGACCGGTTTTCATTCTGGCAACTACCAAAGGCAAAGCGTGTCAGCACCGTGTCGCTGGCTATAGCTGGATTAGATGGTGCCACCGGCAGCTTTGCGGTGAGTGCAGCATAATATGGCCGCAATGCTTCCTGCGCGCTTTGTGGCGCTGGCTGTGCATCCACAGCCTCATTGTGGGAAAGGTTGGCAGCGCAACTGGAAAGGAGCAGGGCAATGAGCGGCAGCAGGCGTTTCATGAGGGCGATTTGCCTTTGATGAGAAGGTGGAACGAGCCATCCTTGCCTGTCTGAAGATCGGCGTCAATGCCGTATACAGTCGCGAGATTGGCAGGCGTGATAACCGATGCAGTATTGCCCTGCGCAAACAACTCGCCTCGGTGGAGCAAGGCAACATGATCGGCAAAGCGCACTGCGTGATGGAGATCGTGGAGTACGGCGATCACTCCCATGCCTTGGCGTGCCTGATCGCGCAATGTTTCGAGCATGTCGAGCTGGAACCCGGGATCCAGATTGGTGAGTGGTTCATCTGCGAGTAACCATTTGGGTTCGCCTGCCAGTGCGCGAGCCATCAGCACACGCGCACGTTCTCCCCCCGAAAGTGAAGTCACCGGTCGCCCAGCAAATGACTGCGTTGCGGTCGCCTCCATCGCATTGGCTATTGCCATCCGGTCGGTGTCAGACGGCCAGTTGCCGTGCATGTGTGGAAAACGCCCAAGCGCCACCAGTGCCTCCGCATCGATCGCCCAGTGGGTTGCACCCCCTTGCGGCAAAAGGCCGATTGCGCGTGCCCGTGGTTTTGGGCGCAATCGATTTATGTCTTGGCCATCAAGTTCGACGGTCCCTTGGTCGGCCTTGAGCAGGCCTGCAAGGCAACCAAGAAGTGTCGATTTGCCGGCGCCGTTTGGGCCAAGGATGATTGACAAGTTCCCAGCCTTGAAGTCCAGCGAGACGTCATTGAGCGCGGGGCGCTGATCATGCGAAAATACAAGGTTACGCACTGACAATGTCATATGAAAGTCCGGCGCTGGCGCAACAAGAGGGCAAGGAAGAAGGGGGCCCCCAAGACGGCCATCGCTATCCCCAGGCGCATTTCGCCAGGGCCTGGGATGAAGCGAACAAGGCTATCTGCAACCAGCGTCAATATCGCTCCTCCGAGAGCAGATGGCAGCAAGATGTGGGAAGGCTGTTCGCCCAAGAGGCCGCGGATAAGGTGCGGAACGATCAGTCCCACAAATCCAACGACCCCTGATACTGCAACAGACGCGCCGACACTCAGTCCAACGCCGAACACGATTGTCCATTGAAGTCGCTTCAGGTCGACTCCGAGACTGCGCGCGCCGTCCTCGCCGAGCGTCAGTGCGTCAAGTGCGCGTCCCGTTGTGAACAACAAGGCACCGCCTAGTGCGATGAAGGGTATGGCCATCACCACGTCTTCCATTACCCGGTCAGTCAGAGCCCCCATCAACCAGCTGATGATCTCGCTTGCTGCAAAGGGGTTGGGTGCAATGCTGATGAGAAATGCAGTCAGTGAACCAGCAAGCGTGGAAAGGACCATGCCACCCAGGATGAATCCAAGAGGAGCACCGCTGCGTCCGGCCAGCGTGAGAAGCACAACGATGCTCCCTCCTGCACCAAGCATTGCACAGCCGAAAATGCCGAGCGGAAGAGCTGTTAATCCGAGAAAAATCGCGCTGACGCCGCCAAGCGCGGCACTTGATGACACGCCGAGCACGGTCGGATCTGCAAGTGGGTTACGCAAATAGCCTTGGAGAACGGCACCCGACAGGCCCAGCGCTGCGCCGATTGCAGCCCCGAGAAGCGCACGCGGAAGGCGCAATTCTGCCATGATCCAGCCACCTGCATTGTCTGCAAACCAGTCGGCCGGACCGATCCAGCTCTTTCCCGCAGTAACCGACATCAGCAATGCCACGACGCAAAAAAGGCCAAGTATCCAGTTTAATCGTGCACGTGTCACCGGGCACTTCCTCTTGCAGCCAACGTAAGTTCCCGTTTGGTTTCTGCCAAGATCTGCGAAACGGCGATGATCGTCGGCCCCCCACAAAACAGCAGCCTGTCAGGAAAAGGGATGACCTTTGTCTTTTGTCCCAGGTGTCTGAGTAAGCGGTGTCTTGCCTTGAGCACACGCGCATCGTCACCCTCGCCACCTTCTGGCATGAAGATGACCTGTGGCGGATTACGGATCAGCCTTTCCAGTGGCAGGATGTCCCATGATGTGAGGCCGTAGGATTGGCTGGCATTACGAAAGCCGTGCCGGGCGAGCAACTCGTCCTGGAGTGTGCCTTTTCCGGCAACGAACCCGCCATTCTGCCAGATTATCGCCGAAACAATTGGGGCATGGGCCTTGATCGTGGGAATGGAACGTTCGATACGGGCAACGAGCCGCTCGCCCTCCTCCTGCCTGCCGATCACGCGCGCGATTTGTCGGATTTGCGCGCTATCTTCAGCCAGGGTCGCCCCGACCCCCAACGCGACCACATCAACTCCCGCGCTGGACAGCGCAGCATTGGTACCAGAAGAGGCCAGGTTGCCGGTCAGAACAAGCCGGGGTCGGGCAACCAGAATCTCTTCAGCGCTGGTGCCAATGGCAGGCAGGTGTTTTGCCCATGCATGAGGTGCAGATGCGCTGGCCGGATCGTGCGAGTAGCGACTGATAGCCGAAATTTGGCCAGGAGACGCGATCTCAGCCAGGACAGCGTCGATGCAAGGATTGTTTGATACTATTCCACCAGGCATGATTGGAGGCTGGCTGGTGCATCCAGCTACTGCCCACAGGGCAAAGAGGCACCAACCAGAATGCATCAAAATTTGACCCTCGCACCAACTGCAGCACTGCGCCCATAGCTGTTATAGCCTGCAACCACGACATATTGTTCGTCAAATAGGTTGTCGATGCGGCCATAGAATTCGAGCGCTTCCGTGATCGGCAGCGAGGCACGTAGTCCTGCCAATATATATCCATCCAGTCGGACGCTGTTGGCCGCGTCGTCAAAGCTGTCGCTGATCACCAACAGGCTTGCGCCAATCGCGATATCCCACGCCGTTTTCCAGTCGACCGTCAAGCTGGCGCTGTCACGCGGGCGCAAGGCCAGGCGGTTTCCAAGTGCAGGCCCCGCAGATTGATTGAGCGCATTGACGAGCGTATAGCTGGCCTGGATGTCGAGCCTGTCCGTTGGATTGAGCGCAAAGCCAATCTCTAGCCCGGTTGCCTTGACCCGGTCGATATTTTCTGACTGAAAAGTGGCAAATGAGAAAGCGATGAGGTTTGTGCTCTTCCTGTTGAAATAGGTCGCGAACATGCGAACATTTCCTTCCAGGAATCGGTGCTCCAATCCGATGTCAAAATTGTGCGCCGTCTCTGGCTTCAGATTGCGGTTGCCATAAGGTGGCTGACCTTCGCTCAATGTCGGTGCCCGGAAACCCTCGCTGTAGGTCCCGCGAAACACGGTCTTTCCTGCGTTGGGCGTGTATGCGATATTGCCGCCGAGTGTTGTCTGTCCGCCATAGTCGCTATAGTCATCATGTCGAATGCCGCCTGTCAGTGTCAGGCCATTTACCGGGCGCAGGACAAGTTGTGAAAATCCGCTTGCAACCCTGTTTCGTGCAACATCTGGAAGTCCACCTTCAAAAGACGTGGCAGTGTAGGCCCATTCATGCTCGAGGCCAGCGATGAGCGTGGCATCATCGCCGACTTCTAGAGCGGCGCGATATTCCAGGCGATCGATGGTGCCTTTCACGTCAAAATTGTTGAAGCTGAAGAGGACCGGGTCGGTTCCCAGTCGACTGATGTCAGTGCGGGTGTAAGCGATGATGCTGCGCAGACGACCCCCGAGCATTTCGAAGTTCGCGCCGACATAGCCAACAAATTGCCGGTTGCGGGAAACGGGCAGGGCATTTGCACCAACGCCAAAGGGCGAGTCATATTCGATGATACCGCGGTTATAATAGCCGCGAAAATCGAAGCCGAAACTTTCGGTCAGATTGACTTTCAATCGCCCGTTGGCGGCGAAATTTTCATAGCCATCGCGTTCGGTACCGCCGGCCAGTGCTGATATTCCGTCGGTACGCAGGAATGCTCCCCCCAAGCTGCCCTCAAGCATCCCGCTTGTCCCGGAAATATTCGCATGCGTCTTGACCGTGTCGGCATTGCCATATTCAACTCCCGCTCGAACAAGCAAGTCGTCAGTGGGAACCAGTGACTGAACATTGATCACGCCGCCAATTGCCTGGCTACCCCAGATGATGGAATTGGGGCCGCGCAGCACTTCGACTGTATCGATATTGCCTGTAACCAAGGCGCCGAAATCGAAGGCACCATTGGGGCTCGACAAGTCGTTGATCCGCACGCCGTCAACAAGGACGAGCGTCTGCGAACTGTTGCCACCGCGCACAAAGGCGCTGGACTGGCTGCCGAGACCCCCACGGGTTGCAACGGCGATGCCGGGAATTATCTTGAGAACATCACCGATGGTTGCACTCTGCAACATATCCAGCCGGTCCCGATCAACCCGAGTAATGGCTTGTCCTGTCTGGGAGCGTGGCTGTTCGAAACCACTCGCCGTCACGACGATGTCATCTTTGTCCTGTTGTTCCTGGGCAAAGACCGAGGCTGGCAAAACAGCCAGTGTTGTAAGCGCAAATTGCAATATTTTCACGAAGTAGTCCTTCACATAACGGTTCATATTCGCCGTCATGCGAAGGTCGGTCAGGGACAAGATTTCCACGACCAACTCCGTCTACTCGGTACATCCCGCCCGCGCAGAAAGACGACCGCAGGCGGGCAGGTCTCCTGACTTCCGGGTCATCATCCATTGCGCCCCACCTTCCCGGATTTCTCCAGTGGTATAAGGGGCGCGAACTAACCGGTTACAGTTGCGGGAGCAGTTGTGGACTAAGCCTGGTGTTGTCACCATGCCGCACCACATTCCCTATTATCCTTGCTTTCACAAAGACCCGTTGCGTGGGGCAGGCGTTTAGAGCGGAATAGCCATGGGGGCAAGAGCCAGGGAACCCGGATATAGACAAAGGCGTGAAAATACTTCCAGATTCCATATTCAAAATCACGTGCAAGAATCTGTAAAAAAGTGTTATTCTTGAATCCCAATTGCCTTTTCGAGCGATCCAATTTGTTCTTGGCAAATGGTCTTGACCATAAGGTTCAATTGCTCAACTTGGTTGCCGAGCCAAGAAAGTTCCTCTTCACTGATCAAATAGGACTTTGAGTACCTGGCCTTCACGTAAGCATCCTTCAGCTTTTCAAACATCGCGCGGTCCTTGCGGGCCTCGCGCGGCCAGGCTTCACCGAGGCGCGGATCGATGCGCTCTGCCTGGGTGCGCAGGAATGCCAGGTTATGAGCTGCCGGCGAGTAAAAAGTGCAAACCAGCAAGACGC
>JBATDO010000472.1:0-2546 GCA_049663505.1 Sphingorhabdus sp. | reverse complement strand
GGATAGTGCGATTCGTCGTAACATGGGGAAACTGATTTTCGTTTTGGCACCTATGATGATCGCGGGCCTATCAGGATGCGTGCAAGTTACAGCTCCTGACAAGCCTATCGTAATCAATCTTAACATCGCAATCAGGCAGGAGATTTTATACCGGCTCGATGCGGCGTCGAAAAAGGTGATAGACGAAAATCCGGAGATTTTTTAATGAAGAACTCAGTTGAAATTTTGATTGCCGCAATATTGTTGGGCGGCTCCGCGACAACCGCGGTTGCATTTCAATCTGCCGGACGTGATCCTGCATATCAAAGTGCTCGTGAGAGTGGCCTGGTTGGAGAAAAGTCTGATGGATATCTTGGTTTTGTGTCGTCGCCGAGCCCTTCCATCAAGGCATTGGTGGATGACATCAACATAAAGCGCAAGGCAGCCTACACAAAGGAAGCGTTGGCTAACGGTGCTACGGTTGAAGAAATGGCATTGCGGAACGGATGCCGCCTTATCGCTGAACGCACGGTCGCAGGCGAGAAGTATCAGACACCCAGCGGTGCATGGAAAACGCGCGATAGCTCGAAACCGGAACTCGACCCCCGTTGCCCCTGAGTTCGAATGCGCTTGGGTTACATGGGGCCGTGCACTTGGTGACACGGCCCTTTTCTTTTGCGTTGCACCATATTCACCTGCGACCTGTTGACTTGTTACATCGCCTCTCCTAAAGCGCCGGTGCCTAGGCGGGGTTGCCCCGATTTCGTGGCGGTTTCCCTGTTTCAAAAAGGATGAATCGCATGGTTTCGAGTGGCCCCGGGCAGGATGGCAACGGTAATAGTGACGCTCGGCTCGATTCGTTAGACATGCAGCTGAAAGCGGCGCGAAATGCCGAGGCGGTTCGCACTGGTAAAGACCAAGTACAAGCCAAAGGAATGCGGCAAGGAAACAGGGTTTTGACAGAGCTTATTGCTGGTCCTGCTGGTGGTGCACTGGTTGGGTGGCTCTTTGACCACTTTCTCGGTACAACGCCGTGGCTCTTGTTGGTCTGCATGTTTTTGGGCATTGCAGTTGCCTTCAGGAATATCATTAGGATTTCAGCTGAGCGTCCGGAATAGTCTGGGCGCTTCTCGCGTATAAAACAGGGTAGTGAACGTGGCAGGCGAAAGCGGCAAAATCGATCCGATGCACCAGTTCCAGATTGAGCCGCTGGCGCCGCTCAATATTGGAGGCTATGACGTCTCCTTTACGAACTCTTCGCTGTTCATGATGCTCGTACTCGGTGCGATCTGGCTGTTCATGTTAGGTGGACTGAAGCGTGAATTGGTCCCTGGTCGTTGGCAAATGGCCGTGGAGGGCGTAACTGGTTTCATCGGCAACATGCTGACCTCAAGCGTTGGCCCCGAAGGCAAGAAATATGTGCCTCTGGTTTTTTCATTGTTCATGTTCATCCTGATGGCAAATTTCATGGGCATGATGCCATTCGGTATTGTGCCTGGTGTCCACCCGTTCACCGTGACCAGTCACCTGACTGTGACAGCGGTCTTGGCCGTCATTAGTTTCTCGGTTGTATTGATCGTCGGCTTTTGGAAGCATGGTTTTCATTTCTTTAGTCTCTTTGTGCCTCATGGTACGCCAATATGGCTTCTGTGGCTTATCCCGCTAATTGAACTTTTTTCGTTCCTCATTCGGCCATTCAGCCTGGCACTACGTCTATTTGTCGCCATGACAGCGGGCCACGTGTTGATGAAGGTCCTTGCTGGCTTTGTTATTAACGGCTTGAACGCTGAAGCGCTGTGGGTGGCCCCACTTGTAAGTCTGCCAAGCTTCATTCTCATGATCGGTATCACCCTGCTTGAGTTGCTGGTGTGCGCCATTCAAGCATATGTTTTTGCACTTTTGACCTCGCTCTACATCAATGACGCGGTCAATTTACACTAAGTTTTCAACCACTAAGTTTTAGTTTCAACAGGAGTTAATATCATGGACGCAGAAGCAGCAAAATTGATCGGTGCCGGTCTCGCAGCAATCGGTGCCGGTCTCGCCGCAGGCGGTGTGGGTAACGTATTCGGATCTTTCTTGCAGGGTGCATTGCGCAATCCAGCAGCAGCAGACGGCCAGCAGGGCCGCCTGTTCATTGGTTTTGCTGCGGCTGAACTTTTGGGCTTGCTTGCATTCGTTGTCGCGATGATCCTGATCTTCGTTGCCTAATTGATGGTTTCACCCCGGCCTGGCGCCGGGGTCCAATCTTCATAAGGACGAGCGAGTAACATGCCTCAAATTGCCCAGATTCTTGAAACCTATGCTTCGCAGTTTTTTTGGCTGCTCATTGTCTTTGGACTGATCTACTTTGTGATTGGTCTGGGCATGCTGCCGAAAATTGAAGCGAACATCGATGCACGTGATCGCAAGATTGCGGACGACCTCGCGGCTGCCGAGCGCGCTCGCGCCGAGGCGGATAGTCTGGAAGACGGTGGGAGCGCCCAGATCGCAGCGGCACGGGCCGTTGCGCAGTCGAAGGCCAATGAAGCGAAGGCCAAGGCCTCGAAGGACGCGGCGTCCAGACT
>JBATDO010000471.1:0-3532 GCA_049663505.1 Sphingorhabdus sp. | reverse complement strand
TCCTTGAGTTGCGGGGCATTATCGAGATCAAGCGCCGCAAACTCGGCCATCCACGGACCTACCCAGCTCTGCTGGCTGTAGCCTGTGTCCATCTTGATAGCGATGAGTTCGGCAGGCGTGATCGATGGGTCGGCCGAAAGCAGCGCGGTTGCCCTGAGGCCACGGTTCGTCATGCCCCGCTCGATACCCAGCAAGGGCGAAAATTTGCTTCGGTCGAGCTCGGATCCCGGTCCTGCTGCGAGAAAGGGATTGTTATTGGCGTTTTGTACAAAGCCCGACTTGGGATCGACGATTTTTGGAAACCGGTCGAAACCGACAGGGCCTTTCCACATTGCAGCTGACGTGTCGCCTGGCAGTAACCCGGTATAATCATAGCCGGGCTTGCGATCAGGAAACAGGGCGTTGTAAATATAGGCGATCCGCCCGGTCTTGTCAGCATAGATGAAATTGGTAGCCGGTATGCCGCCAATTGCCATCGACCGAGACCATTCGTCCCAGTTACTTGCCTTGGTATTCCGGTAATATTGCTCAACGACCTTGACGCTGTCCATGCCTGCATAACGCATCGCATACGCCCCCGTCTTGTTCTTGATGACCGGCCCATGCACTGAACGATAAATCTGTTGTGGAACCGGAAGATTGAATGGTCCAAATTTCACGGGCAGCCATACCCGGCTGGTCTTCAGTGGCAGCCATTTTCCATCAAAGCGATACTTGTCGCCCGCCTCGTTCATCACGAGCTTGTAGATGTCTATGAGATCAGGCCGATTGACGGTATTTGTCCAGCCCAGGTTCCGGTTGTGCCCCAAGAGCACGAAGGGCGAACCCGGGAACAGGGCACCTGCCATATCCAGCCCTTCTCCAGAATGGACTACCGCCTCGTACCAGGCGACCTGGCCTTCATAAGGCTGGTGTGAATTCGAAATCAGCCAGGTTTTGCCATCTGCCATGCGTTTTGGGGCTACAGCAAAGGCGTTCGAGCCGTTCATTTCGGGATCGCGGCCGATCGGGGTCATCGGCGCTGCGCTCTCGGTCGGAAGCGGCTTGCTCTCCGCAAGCGAGCCGATCGCGTTGTCGAGCCCATAAAAGAATGGGGCCCGTAAAACGAAACCCGTTGCGATATCTTTGCCGCTCACCGGGAACAGCTTGGATATGCGAACCTCATCTGGGTGCTTGCGGGCATAATGATTGAGACCTGCGGCATATGCTTCCATCACCGCGCGCACTTCTGCAGAAAGTGCAGAATAATCCCGATCAACGGTTTCTCGCGCACCGAGCAGGTGCAGCACATAATCGACCTTGGCCCCCTCGGATCCCACCAGCGCACCATATCGCCCGCGCGTCATGGCAACTACGTCTTCAATCGTGGAAAAATCATCCTCTGCGTGCGCATAAGCAAGGCCATAAGCTGCATCGGCATCCGTCTTGCCGTTGACATGCGGCACACCGAACTCGTCGCGGACGAGCTCAACGTCGTATTTGCGTTGAAATGGCGCCATTTCCTGTGTCGCAGCAAGCGGCTCCCAAACGAACAGCCCTAAGCTGGCAAGGCCAAATATTACCAGCAAGGCCGCACCGGCACGCTTAATCCATTTCATATTGCAACTCTCCTCAAATGCCTGAATGCCAAGACTATCCATTTGCGCAAGCCATTTTTGCGAGCAACCTCTTGTGTTGTTAAAAAGTCACACTACCTCTATTCTGTAAGCTGAACAGGAACACGCCCATGAACCTCGAAAAATTCACAGACCGCGCCAAAGGTTTTCTGCAAAGCGCGCAAACCGTAGCCATTCGGATGAGCCACCAGCGCATTTCATCCGAGCATCTATTGAAAGCGCTGCTCGAAGACGAACAAGGCATGGCGTCGGGCCTCATCAAGGCTGCAGGCGGTGATGCTGCGATTGCCCTGCGCGAAACCGATGCGGCGCTGGCCAAGGTGCCGGCGGTGTCCGGCGGCGGAGCGCAGCAGACACCAGGCCTCGACAATGATGCCGTTCGTGTCCTTGATAACGCCGAGCAAGTCGCCCAGAAGGCCGGCGACAGCTATGTGACGGTCGAACGCCTGCTCATGGCTATTGCCTTGGCAACAACCACTGCGGCAGGCAAGGCACTTGCTGCAGCTGGCGTCAATGCCGAGGGAATAAACAGTGCCATAAACTCGCTTCGGGGTGGTCGTACCGCTGACACGCAAAGCGCAGAAGACCGCTATGATGCGCTCAAGAAATTTGCCCGTGACCTGACCGAGGTTGCACGCGCTGGCAAGCTCGATCCGGTCATCGGCCGCGATGAGGAAATTCGCCGAACCATCCAGATCCTCGCGCGCCGGACAAAGAACAATCCCGTCTTGATCGGTGAAGCGGGTGTCGGAAAGACGGCAATTGCCGAAGGTCTGGCAATCCGTATCGCCAATGGCGATGTCCCGGACTCATTGAAGGACCGCAAGTTGCTGTCGCTCGACATGGGCGCGCTGATTGCGGGTGCGAAATATCGTGGCGAATTCGAGGAGCGGCTGAAAGGCGTCCTCGACGAGGTCAAGCAGGCTGAAGGCGATATCATCCTGTTCATTGACGAGATGCATACATTGGTCGGTGCCGGCAAGGGCGAAGGCGCGATGGACGCAGCCAACCTGATCAAGCCCGCCCTGTCGCGCGGCGAACTGCACTGCATTGGCGCGACGACGCTCGACGAATATCAAAAGCATGTCGAGAAGGACCCTGCCCTGCAACGGCGGTTCCAACCTGTGTTCGTGGGCGAACCGACTGTCGAGGACACGATTTCGATCCTGAGGGGCCTGAAGGAAAAGTACGAACTTCACCACGGCGTGCGCATCACCGACGGGGCGTTGGTCAGCGCCGCGACACTATCGCATCGCTATATTGCTGACCGTTTCCTTCCCGACAAGGCCATCGACCTCATGGACGAGGCTGCTTCGCGGCTTCGGATGGAAGTTGAATCGAAGCCGGAGGAAATCGAAAATCTGGATCGCCGGATCATCCAGCTGAAAATCGAGCGCGAGGCGCTCGGCAAGGAAACTGACAATGCGTCGAAAGATCGTCTGGCCTCACTTGAAAGTGACTTGGCCAATCTCGAGCAACAGTCAAGCGAGCTAACGCAGCGCTGGCAAGCCGAAAAGGACAAGATTTCAGCCGAAGCAAAAATCAAGGAATTGCTGGATGGCGCGCGCATAGAACTTGAACAGGCGCAGCGTGGCGGTGACCTGGCAAAGGCAGGTGAATTGCAATATGGCACGATTCCCAACCTTGAAAAGCAATTAGCCGAGGCGCAGGCGACGGCTGGCAATGCAATGCTGCGCGAGGAAGTAACACCCCAAGACATCGCCTCCGTGGTCAGCCGCTGGACTGGAATTCCCGTCGACAAGATGCTCGAGGGCGAGCGCGACAAGCTGCTCAACATGGAAGACTTGATAGGTTCGCGCGTAATCGGTCAAAAGGATGCTGTCGAGGCAGTGTCCAAGGCCGTCCGCCGTTCACGCGCAGGGCTCCAGGATCCCAATCGTCCGCTTGGCAGCTTC
>JBATDO010000470.1:0-13630 GCA_049663505.1 Sphingorhabdus sp. | reverse complement strand
GCTTCACGGACGGGATCGAGCTTGTGCGGTTTTATGACTGCAATAATGTATTTCATGCACACCCCCATTGGTTGTGCAGTGCAATATGCAAGCGCTGTGCCAGAATCCCTTCCAAGGGATAATGGACCTGTTTCCAGCCCTTTCCGGATCACAACCCCACCAGGCAGGAGGCAGGCGACGATAACATTTGCTTAATAATTAGGCACGACAATTTGAATGCCTAAATAATGGGCAGCCATTATCCGATATGGATGTCGGCCCATAAAGGGAGATGATCAGACGCTTGTCGTGAAAGCGCCGACACATGGCAGTCGGCAGCCCCTACTTCGATATCGCGACTGATAATGATGCGGTCGAGCCGCGCAACGGGCCGAGCCGTGTGGAAGCTCTTGGGGGTCTGGACCAGGCGGTGATGATGAAAGGCAAGCTCACTCAGCGCACCACTGTCTGACCACTGGTTGAAATCGCCCATCATTACCGTCGGCATGTGCCGCGGTGATGCATCAATTGCTGCAAGCAATGCCTTGATCTGCCTTCGACGCCACAATCCTGAAAGGTCAAGATGAACGCCGATTACCCGCAGCGCATGCCCCTCGACCGATAACTCGGCCATAACGGCACCACGGGGTTCAAGCGTCGGCATGTCGATGGGTTCGGCCAGCCGGACTTCAATCCCGCGCCGCACCAATATGGCATTGCCATGCCAACCAATGGCTTGTGGTCGAAAATGCAATGGGACGGGCACCCACGGGGTTTCCGCTTCGATCATGGCGATCGGCAGGGCACTGACCCGGGCGCCGAAGCGGCGGTCGACCTCCTGCAGCGTGATGATGTCGGCATCGATCTCGTTCAACACCGTCAATATGCGCTGCGGGTTGCGCCGCTGGTCTAACCCCACGGCCTTGCGGATATTGTAGGTCGCAACCTTTATGGCATGGCTCATCTGTTCTGGACTTCTCGCAAGATTGCTTCTGCCAAGTCGCGTTCGTCATCGAGAACCATCAACCTCACCGGAATAGCAAAGGCTGCGCTGTCGGCGATATTCATCCCCGTGTCAAAGGTGACCGCCATGACCCCGTGCGATTCGAGCAAAGTACGAGCGATTTCGGCCTCCATGCCACTGGGGTAGCGCGCAATTTCGACAAGCGCCATCGCCCGAGTCAGATCTCGGGACCGAAATAACGGGTCGTGGCGCGTGTCGTTAAGCCGTCGATGCTTTTGGTCCGACCCTGTGTCTTGGAAAGCCATGCCTCTGCTCCTGCGCCCGCATGCGCCTTTTGCAGCGTGCGGCGCTCGCGCTCGAATGTCATGAAAGGCACGCCCCATCCGCAGCTGGTCTGCACGCTTTCAACCTCGATGAGAAAGATCTGGCGCGTGCCCGGCAACAAGGTGAAATGAATGGCCAACGAATCCCATTCGGGATCCTGCGGCAAAATCGCGTGACCGCGGCCATAGATTCGCAGGATGAGCGCAGGCCTGTCAAAATTGCAGAACATGAAAGTGATGCGGCCATCGACCGAGAGATGCGCGTTGGTTTCATTGCCTGAGCCGCCAAGGTCAAGATATGCGACCTGTGTTGGTGACAATATCCTGAACACGTCATAGCCTTTGGGACTGAGATTAATCCGTCCATCGGCTGCAGCCGTCGCGGTAAAGAACACCGGCTGCCGGCTGATCATCTCGGCATGCGTTTCGCTTAATGTATCGTAAAAGTCAGACATAAATCGGAACCATGAATATTGTGCACAGTGGAAGGACTGCCTGAATGGCAAAACCAATCATGCAGTTCTCCTTCATAAGCCTCATTGCCGTTCAGGGAAGAGAGCAATCGGCCACTCGGTCAAATCCGGGTTCGCTAGCAATCATGAACCTTGATCACGCTGCTATTCTGCTTTCTTCTGTTCAGCAGACCGTTCCGGGAATTGGAATACCCATTGGTCCCTTGCACTTCTTCTTCCTGGCAGGCTCAACGCTGCTTCCAGGCATTCCTCCCATTCCCTCACCGATCAACAAGGACGTGTGCGAACGAAACCGGACCTTTGCTGTCCAGTCGATATTCCAGACGGCCTTGGGATCGGACGGCCTGGGCGGGTAGGAAAAATTGGCTTCCGGACCAAAGGCATTCAGGTTTCCAAACAGGAATCCTCCAGAAGCCGCCTTGACCTCGGCTGGAATAAGGCAGCTTGTCTGGCTTGGAGGCATTACGATTTTCTGCGCGACCAGTCCCTGGACAGTCGATGGCGGCAGCCAGTCCCATAGCCCGCCGCCAAATTCGCGCGCATTTGACGATGTCCACCACACCATGTCATTTGAACCGTTGCCACCGCCCATGCCTCCGAAAGCCCAGGCAACATAGCCTGTCGCTGGTGCCAGCGCATTCCAGCTTGCGAGGATCGATCCATCAGTCTGCATGTTCGTATTTGCATTCAGCGCGGGCATGAAGTCCTGTGCGAGCGAGAACTTGATCTCGGGTGCAAAATTTCCAGCGATGCGATGCTCGCCGATCAAGGATGCGCTTGCGGGCGGTTGCTTGCTCGACTTTCCATTTGGCCACTCGGCATAGCTGTTCGAATTGCTTGCCGTGACATCGCGAACTCTTGGTACGCGTGTGGTCCATAGGTTGGGCGGCATCTGGCCCGACGCAAGCTTGGCAAAATCAATTATAATGGGCTGGCCTTTGGGCGCCTTAGCACCGCAACCCCAGAACAGCAGCAGCCGACCTTTCGGGCGCTCGAAATCACGAGGCGTCTGTTCGCTGTCTTCAGCCCGCCCAGGCTTGCCAGGCACTGGCCCGAGAAGGGGAACCGATTTGCCAAGCTTTGCCGAGGGCAGGAAAAAATGATCCGCCTTGGCCGGAGGCGGGGTAGCCGACAGGGCCGAACCCAGTCGCAAATCGAGATTATAGGCGACCTTGCCACCGGGACCGCCGCCGAACATCATCGACATGGCACTGCCCATGCCACCGCCCATCGCAGCGATACCGGATGTGGTGGACACATCCATCGCATAACGGGCCTTGGGTCCCGTGCTCTTCTGCGCAGAACCGGGAACGACCGCAATCACGACGGTAATGGCAGCAAGTGAGACAGATCGAAATAAAGGACGCATGTGAGAACTCCCAACGATCCGGAAAAATACGATTTTTTCCGGCCAGTATACGACCCGATATTCTTATATTTGTTTCGCGGTTATATGCCTGTGAGAATTCAAATCAAGCCTTTAGCCAGCTGTTCCACCGACAGTCAGCGCACTCACCAATGTCGTGGGCTGGCCGACGCCTGCAGGCACACTCTGGCCTGCCTTTCCGCAAACTCCGATGCCTTCATCAAGTGCCATGTCGTTGCCAATCCCGATGATCTTGTTGAGCGCGGTCGGCCCATCACCGATAAGTGTCGCGCCCTTGATTGGATCACCCAATTTGCCGTTCTTGACCAGATAGGCCTCGGTGCAACTAAATACGAATTTGCCAGACACGATATCTACCTGTCCACCACCAAAGCTCTTGGCAAAAATACCGTTCTTGACGCGGCCAAGCAGCTCGGCAGGGTCATCGTCTCCACCGCGCATGAATGTGTTTGTCATCCGCGGCATTGGTGCGTGAGCATAGCTTTCGCGCCTGCCATTGCCCGTCGGTTCAACGCCCATGAGCCGCGCATTCATGCGATCTTGCATATAGGCCTTCAATATCCCGTCTTCGATCAGGACATTTTCCTGAGTTGGCGTACCTTCGTCGTCAATCGACAGCGAACCGCGCCGGTCGGCCATTGTACCATCGTCGACAACGGTAACCCCCGGGGCTGCCACACGCTTTCCGATCTTTCCGGAAAAGGCACTACTGCCCTTGCGGTTGAAATCGCCCTCGAGACCGTGACCGACAGCCTCGTGCAAAAGCACTCCAGGCCAGCCGGGTCCAAGCAACACCATCATCTCGCCGGCTGGGGCTGCAACCGATCGCAAGTTGGTCAGGGCTTGCGCTAGCGCCTCATCGATTGCGTGTTCCCACTGGGCGTCCTCGAATAACTTGCCATAAAGAAAGCGCCCACCAAATCCGTACCCGCCGCTTTCCCGGCGGCCATTCTCCTCGGCGACGATATTGACGTTCAAGCGCACCAGCGGGCGGACATCGGTTGCAACAAAGCCATCTGCACGCACGATTTCCACTACTGTCCAGCTGCCTGAAAGACTGACACTGACCTGTGCTACTCGTGGATCGCGCGCGCGCGCAGCTGCATCAATCTGCTGGCACAGCGCCACCTTCTGGGCAAAAGGCACAAGCTCAAGCGGGTTTCCGTCAGTATAGAGATGGCGGTTATTCTTGCGCGGTGGTGCCGCGGGAAGCTCGGAGGCCGGATCGAGCAATTTCAACGTCTCACCTGCCCGCCGAATGGCGGCCTCGCTCAGGTCATTGGCGTGCGAGAACCCTGTCATCTCGCCCGATACGCCGCGCAGCCCAAAACCCGACCCAGTCGAGTAATCAGCCATTTTCAAGCGTCCATCGTCAAATCCAAAACTCTCCGAGGCGCTATACTGGAGGTAGAGCTCGCCGTCGTCACAGGCCTTCAACGCCTCGCGGGTTACGCGAAGCGCCCCGTCTGGATCGAGAAGTCCGGGTTGATAGAGAAAGCCGCGCGGATCAGTATAGTGAGTCATCACACGTATATGGGAGCACAATGGGCGTGCGTGAACCCTCTAATTCTTAACTTTGACCTGGATCCAGAGATCCGCCTGCCTGAATGCAGGTTCCGGCCGGCACATATTTCCAGCGTGACGGCATATAGTCCCTGTTTGCTGTACCCGCACAATCAGTGCCAGGTCCTGATGCGCAGTCATTATATTGGGCCTTTGCAATCCCGTAGCATTTCTCGCGATCTGATCGCTTGGGTTCCGGAACATTGAGGCCTTGGTCTTCGGCGCTGTACATGACCTTGGATGCGTCCTTACCGCATCCTGCAGTTACGCTCGCCAGGATCAGCGCGCCGGCCAGCCGGTGTAGTGCTCTAGCTGTATGCCCCATCAACAAACTATATCGCACACGCGAGAATGGCACCAGTGACTTCCTTATCGAGGATAGGATGCTATGCGCATCTGGATGGCATCTCGATTCACATTCAAAATCGCCGCGACCGATGGCAAGGCCCGTACCGGCAAGATATCCATGCGGCGTGGCGATATCCGCACCCCGGCATTCATGCCGGTGGGTACGGCTGCAACCGTCAAGGCGATGCGGCCTGAAGAGGTACGTGCAACCGGCGCCGACATCATTCTCGGCAACACGTATCACTTGATGCTGCGTCCCGGTGCTGAACGTGTCGCTCGGCTAGGCGGTTTGCACAAGTTCTCCGGATGGCACCGGCCGATATTGACCGACAGCGGCGGCTATCAGGTAATGAGCCTTTCAGCACTTCGAAAGATCACCGAAGAAGGCGTGTCGTTCCAGAGCCACCTCGACGGATCAAAGCACATGCTCTCACCCGAACGCTCCATGGAAATACAACGGCTCTTGGGTTCAGACATTGTCATGGCATTCGATGAATGCCCCGCCAATGGCGTATCCCGGGATGCCGCGATCAAATCCATGGAGCTGTCGATGCGCTGGGCCAGGCGCTCACGCGACGGCTTCGATGCGGGAGGTGAACATGCAGAACGAGCAGCATTGTTTGGCATCCAGCAAGGCTCCCTTGACCAGGAATTACGCAAACGATCAGCTGAAGCACTCGTCGATATCGGCTTCGACGGCTATGCAGTAGGTGGCCTTGCAGTGGGTGAAGGCCAGGAAGCAATGCTCGCGTGCCTCGATTTTGCTCCTGACCAGTTGCCTTTTGACAAGCCCCGCTATCTCATGGGCGTAGGCAAGCCAGATGATTTGGTGGGTGCAGTCGCACGCGGAATAGACATGTTCGACTGTGTTCTGCCGACACGCTCGGGTCGAAACGGGCAGGCATTTACCCATTTCGGGCCAATCAACATCCGCAACGCGAAGTTTTCTGAGGACGAAGGACCTATTGATGCCAAGTGCACCTGCCCTGTCTGTGCGACCTGGACGCGTGCGTATGTCCACCACCTGGTCCGATCAGGCGAGATATTGGGAGCCATGCTCATGACGCAACACAACCTGCATTACTACCAGATGTTGATGTCCGGGATGCGAACGGCGATCGAAGAGACGCGTTTTGGAGAGTTTGTGTCGGAATTCAAGCGCGATTACCTGCACGCATGACCGACGCAGCCATCATGGACGCGATCGAGCGCGCGCAGACATACAGTCCATTCTTGGCGCTACTTATCGAACGCAATGCAGACCTCGTTCACATTCTTCGTACGGGAGATTTTGACGCGGCAATGGCAGCAGCGCGTGCGCGCACCCACGAAAAAGTCGGTGCGGCCCTGCGCTGCCAGCGCCAGGGCGTCGCATTGGTGACAGCGATCGCAGACCTGGCAGGAAAATGGGACCTCACGCGCGTTACCGCCGAGTTATCCGACTTTGCTGACCATGCCCTCGACATCGCCATCGCGGCTGCAATTGAAGAGCGTGTTCCTGGAGCGCCGAACCGAGGATTTTCAGTGATCGCGCTGGGCAAGCACGGAGGACGAGAACTCAATTACTCTTCCGACATCGACCCGATTTTCCTGTTCGATCCGCAAACGCTTCCGCACCGGGAACGCGATGACGTCGCCGAAGCTGCTGTGCGATATGGGCGTAGGGTCATCGAATTATTGTCTGCGCTGGACGAGCATGGATATGTTTTTCGTGTCGACATGCGCTTGCGTCCCTCTCCCGAGGCGAGCCCAATTGTCCTGCCGGTTGAGGCGGCTATCAGTTATTATGAATCAAGCGCCCTGGCGTGGGAGCAAGCCGCGTTCATCCGTTCGCGCGTATGTGCCGGTGACCGCGAGCTGGGTGATTATTTTCTTGGCGCGATCCAGCCATTCATCTGGCGCAAATCTCTCGATTTCGGGCAACTCAAGAACATCACGGCAATGACCGTGCAAATTCGAGACCATTACAGCAAGGGCCAGCGTCTTGGGCCGGGCTTCGATGTGAAACGCGGGCACGGCGGAATTCGCGAATGCGAATTCTTTGCCCAGGCACACCAGTTGATCCATGGTGGTCGCGACAAGGCATTGCGGGTACCTGACACCAGGGCCGCATTGGCTGCACTGGCGAGTGCAGGCTGGATCAAGTCAGAGGAAGCAAAGACATTGTCAGCCTCCTACGAGAGCCTGCGATTGTTCGAACATCGCCTTCAGATGCACAGCGACCGCCAAACGCATGCAATTCCCGACCAGCCCGATATTGCCGATGCAGTCGCCCGGCTCCATGGCCTGGATGACTGTGGGGCCATGCTGGCAGTCTTGGGTCCGGTGACGTCCGCAGTGGCTGAGATCTACGATCAGCTAGTTGATTCGCAGGGTGCTACAGGCCCCCGAATGGCTGAAGATGGCATGCCGCTCGAGGAGCAACTGATTGACATGGGATATGCCGATCCCGGCCAAGTGATGCAGCGCATGGCACGCTGGCGCAGCGGCAAGATTCGCGCTGTGCGCAGTAGCTCGGCTCGCGAGGCCTTCGAAGCCGTTCTTCCCGCCATCATGGATGCGCTTGCCAAGGCGCCCGATCCCGACCGTGCACTCGCGCGTTTCGACAACATGATCGAGGCAATGTCGAGCGCAATCAACGTGTTTCGACTGCTTGAGGCCCGCCCGGGCCTGCTGCAACTGGTCGCGGACATTTTGAGTTATGCTCCAACCCTCGCTGAGGATCTGGGGCTACACGGGCATTATCTCGACGCGCTCATCGACAGTAGCGCGATGGATTTGCCGGATGACATGGCGACACTTGCCTGCGCGATGGAAGCACGATGCTCAGATGCAGATTATCAATCGCTGCTTGATCATGTCCGCAGCTTTGTCGGAGAAAAACGTTTCGCGCTTGGTGTGCAACTCATCGAAGGGCGAAGCGACGCCCTCGCAATTGCTGGCAGCTATGCGCATATTGCCGAGGCAGCACTCAATGTCCTGACAAGGGCCACCATCACCGAATTTGAACGCACTCACGGGAAGATCGAGGGTGGAGAATTGGTGATCCTGGCCCTGGGACGACTAGGTGGCGAAGCACTGACCCATGCATCAGATCTCGATTTGGTCCTCCTGTTCACGGGCTCGCATCTGGCCGAATCGGATGGTTCGAGACCGCTCGGCGCCACTCAGTATTTCAATCGCTTGGCACAAAGGGTGATCGCATCACTGACGGTCCAGACTGCATCGGGTGCGCTCTACGAAGTGGATACGCGGCTGCGACCTTCGGGCGGCGATGGCCTGTTGTGTGCTACGGTTGCCAGTTTTGCCCTGTACCAGCGCGAGAGCGCATGGACTTGGGAACATATGGCACTCACTCGCGCGCGAACCGTGTTTGGGTCGCCAGATGCGCGCGATACCGTGAATTCCATTATCAGCGAGGTGCTCAAGGGCGAGCGCGACACCAAGGCACTTCATGCCGATGTCCTCCAGATGCGGCGAGACATGGCGGAGCATAAGCCACCCAAAGGTCCACTTGATGTCAAGTTGCTGCCCGGTGGGCTGGTGGACCTGGAATTCATGGTCCATGCGCTGCAGCTTGAAACCCGCAAGGGCTTGTACCCGCAACTGGGCAAGGCCATTGACGCGCTCATTGCCGAAACGGCGTTTCCAGCTGAAATTGCAGATGCCTATGCGCTTCTTGCAAGGCTGCTGGTATTGGTGCGGCTCGTAGCTCCAGACTGCCAGACGCCGCCACTGGCGGCGCAGGTGTTGATCGCAAAAAGCCTGGGGTTTGCCGACTGGGACGCACTCAACATCGCCATTGCACATTTTCGCCAAGCCATCATCACGCAATGGGAACAGCTTTTCGGGGCCCGAGATTTTTGAAAAGGATTTGAAAAAATGACCGATGTAAATGACTCACTGCCCTCTGTCATTGTCACTGACAGTGAAGGCACCCAGATGAACCTCGCTGAGATCAAGGGTGCCTTCGTGCTCTATTTCTATCCAAAGGCGGATACCCCGGGCTGCACCAAGGAAGGCCAGGAATTCACAGCACTCAGCGATGATTTTGCCAAGGCTGGGTACAAGATCTACGCGATCTCGAAGGATGCGCCTGCAAAGCTCGCCAAGTTTGCCGCCAAATACGGATTCACAATCACGTTGCTGTCCGACGAGACCGGCGATGCCACTGAAAAAATGGGAGTATGGATCGAAAAATCCATGTACGGCAAGGTCTATATGGGAATAGACCGGTCCACATTTATTGTTGGAAGCGACGGCAAGGTGAAGCACACGTGGCACAAGGTCAAGGTGGCCGGACATGCCGCCGAAGTACTTGCAACAGCACAAAAACTTGGCTGACAAACATATGGACCTGGGTGCTGCCTGCCTCAAAGTCCTGGACACTCCTGATCCATATTCAAAGGTCATGGCTGCCCGTGAGGTGGCGCGTGCCTGGCGATTGGGCCATCTGGCACATGTTTTTGGCCCGGGGCTTCCCGATGTGCCTGTGCGTCCGGCACGACCGTTGCTCCTTTCACCGGGACAAATGCCCAAGCGGCGTGGTGGGGGGAGCCAGGCAAATCGGATCGCGTTGCTGCATGCGCTTGCGCATATTGAATTCGTGGCGATCGATCTCGCTTTTGATATCGTAGGACGCTTTGGGTCCCAGTTTCCGCGGGAATTCGTGGATGACTGGCTGGGTGTAGGCGCAGACGAAGCAATGCATTTTGCATTATTGGACAGGCGGCTGCGACAATTGGGGAGTCATTATGGTGCCCTGCCTGCACATAAGGGCCTATGGAGTTCTGCATTGGAAACACGCCACGATGCCCTCGCGCGGCTGGCCGTCGTGCCGATGGTTCTTGAGGCGCGAGGATTGGACGTGACGCCTGCCACGATAGACAAGTTTGAACGTGCAGGTGATTCGGCGTCGGCAAAGATCCTCAATCGGATCTACATTGACGAGATTCGGCACGTTTTAGCCGGAACAAAATGGTTTGAATGGGGTTGTAGCTGCAAGAACCTGTCCGTTCACCAACACTGGCGAGCGTTGGTCAACCAGTATTTCTGCGGAGCGTTGAAGCCACCATTCAACGACTCAGCGCGTTTGAGCGCCGGTTTAACCCGCGATTATTACGCAGAGGTTGCATTCACCTGATGCCTTCGTCACCTACCATCTCATAAGGGGTGGGCAGATCATCTGCCTTGGTAAAACTTCGGGGCTGCGCATTTGCGTGGGTCGCAACAAAAGGTAACTACGCTTTATGATACGCAGCGCTTTGGCTAAAGGCCAATCACTGACGGCAAAAGCTGTATCTGCGTTAGGCATGGTCCTCGCTGTTTCAGCAATGAGCCCAGCCCACGCTAACTCAGCAGCATCGGCATCCGACAATTTTCGAGTATCGCCAGAAGATTTGAAGGCAAATGAAACTGCCCTTGGCATTTCAGACCCAGAGTTCCGCGCACTGGCTGACAACTGGGGCAAGATCAACGGCGCGGCGACAAAGATCGAAGTTGCCGTTCCCTCGATCAACCCCGTGCAAATCATGAAGTTTTCAAGCAATTTCGGTTATCGCAACGCACCAACTCGCGGTGCTAGCCGGAACCACAAGGGAATAGATATTCCAGGTCCAGTGGGCACACCCATTTACGCGACTGCTGATGGCATGATCGGGCGCGCCCAGTGGGTTGGCGGCTACGGCAAGTTCATCGAAATCAACCACGGCAATGCAGTCCAGACCCGTTATGGTCATCTGTCTGCACTCAATGTTTCGCCAGGTCAGCGCATTCGCAAGGGCGATGTTATTGGCTATATGGGATCCACTGGCCGTTCGACCGGCAGCCATCTTCATTACGAAGTTCGGATCGCTGGTGAAGCGATCAACCCGACTTCGTTCTTGTCGCCCGTGAATGCAGGTGACGCTAATGTAAATATCTTGCTTGCTGATCGAACAACTGATAGCAAAGCCATGGGCGGACCAGCTGAAGACGAGTAAGCTGACCGACTAACGCATCACCTTTGGGAGAGGGTGTAAATTTGGGGGCTGGCATCGGAAACTTTGCCGCCCCTTTTCTTTATCATCAATTCATCCTACATTGGTATCATGACTGAACAAAACGTCATCTCCATGACAGATAATGCTGCTCGTCGCGTAGCCGAAATCGCTACAAAATTGGGCAAGTCTCCGATTTTGAGGTTGTCGGTTGAAGGCGGCGGATGCTCAGGCTTCCAGTATCGCTTCGGTCTTGCAGACCGTGTCGATGCCGACGATATCCAGGCCGAGGGGCAAGGCGCATTGCTCGTCGTGGATCCCGTAAGCCTCGACCTCGTTCGGGGCTCTGCAGTTGATTTTGTCGAATCGCTCGGCGGCAAGTCGTTCCAGGTCACAAATCCCCAGGCTGCCTCTGGCTGCGGGTGTGGTTCCAGCTTTTCGGTTTGATGCGTCAGTTCATTGCCTCTAGTGAGGGGCAATGCGTATCGCGACTTACAACATCAACGGCATCAAAGCCCGCCTTCCACGCCTCCTTGAATGGCTGGAGGAAACAAAACCCGATATTGCCTGCCTGCAGGAGGTAAAATCTCAGGATGAAGGTTTTCCTGCGGCTGAATTTGAACGCCTAGGCTATGGTGCCATCTGGCACGGGCAGAAAAGCTTCAATGGCGTTGCCATATTGGCGAAGGGCGAACAACCTGTTGAGGCTCAACGCACGCTTCCAGGTGATCCAGATGATGAGCAGGCCCGCTATATTGAAGCGGACGTGTTCGGCATTCGTGTGGGGAGCATCTATCTTCCCAACGGCAATCCTCAACCGGGTCCAAAATTCGACTACAAACTCGCCTGGATGCGCAGACTGCGCGCGCGCGCGGCACAATTGATGTCAGCTGAAATTCCCTCGATACTCGTTGGCGACTTTAATGTCATACCCACACTGAAGGACATTTGGGCACCGACTGCGATGCTTGACGACGCCTTGCGGCAGCCAGAGAGTATCGCTGCATACCGTACGCTGCTTGCAGATGGCTGGACAGATGCTCTTGCCATTCATTATCCGCTCGGCGGTGTATGGACCTATTGGGACTATCAGGCAGGCGCCTGGCAACGTGACCATGGGTTTAGGATCGATCACCTGCTGATGAGTCCTGCTATCGCCGACCGGTTGACAGCCTGCGGCGTCGACAAAGAACATCGCGGTCGTGAAAAGGCCAGCGACCATGCACCTACATGGGTTCAACTGACAGACTGAAGCAATTCGTCACCTTCCCTAGATTCTTGCCGCGCGTTCCAGCTTGATCCTCATAGATAGCTGCTATGTTCATTGTTGTAGCAGTCGCTACATCATGTTATCCACGCGTGCATTGCGGCAAAGACTATACGTCCCCATAACGGACTGCCCCTTTTCGGTTGCTCGTGCTTGGTGCCGCTTCATCCGCTGTGGAGAGGGAGAGAAACCGTGAACATATTGAGGCTTCTGCTGGTAACGCTGCTGGTTGCAATTCTTGGCTACACCGCCATCGTGATTGAGCATCATGGCTGGGACCTGATGCCGGTCTTCTTTGGCGATATCGCAAAAATGGGCTGGCCGGGACAATTTAATCTCGATTTCCTCGGATTCCTTATCCTGTCAGCCACGTGGCTAATGTGGCGTCACCAATTTTCTGCAGCGGGCCTGTTCTGGGGGTTGTGCGGATTCCTGGGGGGCACACCATTTCTGTGCATCTATTTGCTCATTGCCAGCCTTCAAGCCAAGGGTGACATGAGAACGTTACTGCTGGGCAATTCCCGGGCAATGGACAAAGCTCAGTAATGACTGCGAAATCGGGCCTGCCCGATCGCTGGTGGCTCAAGGCCCTTGCCAGGAATTCAGTTCGCGGTCGCTGCCGCGTTCACATCATCAAGGCCAATGCTTTTTAGGAACAGCATTCCTTCCAGGCTGACCAACAGCCTTGCTGCGTGACTATCGCGCTCCGCTTCGTCCGCACAGGATAACAGCTCTCTTCCCCATGCAAGAAAGCCCCGACCGATCTGCTCTCCAACCGCACGGTAAAATTGATCCCCCATTGCAGCTCGTGCGGCGATCTCAAGCCATACCCGCATATATGGCCACAGATCGTCTGTGAACAGGAACGCTGCAAGTTCCCGTCGCACGTCATCGAGGGGCATGGGAAGCCTGTTCGCGTGGTCACCGAGCAACGCCACCAGCCGGGCCGACAGCTGTGTGAGTACTGCTTCCATGATCTCTGCTTTGTCCCGAAAATAATAGAGCAGCATCCGGTCACTTGTACCTGCCGCCTTGGCAAGCGATCGCAGGCTGGATGCCAACAGGCCGTGGGCCAAGACGTGGTCGGTCAGGCGGTGAATTATCGCGCTACGTCGGTCATCAGGCTTGGTCACATTGTGCATCTTACAGGCATAGCGGCTTCATGTCCTGGTGGATATCAAAGAAGGGGGGCCACAGATATGACGAGCCGGGCGAACACGATCGCCTCGTGCTCGTTGGTCCGGGCAGATTTCGACTGGGAAAGGTCACCCGTTACTTATCCCACCTCGTGCACCGACCGCCGAAATACGGCACTTGTTCATCAATGACACAGCTTTTGTGGCGTCTT
>JBATDO010000469.1:0-6487 GCA_049663505.1 Sphingorhabdus sp. | reverse complement strand
ACTGGTGACTACGCTCCCCCTCAAAAGAAAGAACAGTATCAACCATGTGTTCTAGCACCCGCGGACCAGCTATCGTGCCATCCTTGGTTACATGCCCTACCAACATCAAGGCAGTACCGCGTTCCTTGGCATAACGGATTAACTCCTGAGCGGAGGCACGGACTTGACTGACTGTTCCTGGCGCGCCCTCGATAAGGTCGCTGTGCATCGTCTGGATTGAATCGATCACCAGGAACGCTGGTGGCGGGCCGCTGCTCAGGGTGGTCAAAATGTCGCGAACCGACGTTGCTGCCGCCAATTGTACCGGTGCATCACCCAGTCCCAGTCGCTGCGCACGCAGCCGCACCTGGTCCACCGCTTCCTCACCAGATATATAGGCAACGTCCAGTCCCCGCCGTGCCAGGTTGGCAGTTGCTTGCAAAAGCAATGTGGACTTACCTATTCCAGGATCGCCCCCGAGCAGCGTAGCAGAACCTGGAACCAACCCTCCGCCCAAGGCTCGGTCAAACTCCGATATGCCAGTTGAGGCCCGATCAGGCAGCTTGATGTCGCTGTTGAGTCCGACCAGCGCCACTGCACGTCCCCCTGAGCGCAAATGATGCTTCATCTCAAATACGGTGGCACTCGCCTCTTCAGCAAGCGTATTCCACTCCCCACAATCGTCACATTGTCCTTGCCAACGGTTCGCCTCAGCGCCGCATGCCTGACATATAAATTTTCGCTTCGCTTTAGCCATGGCGGTAGCATATCAGAACAAATAAAGAACACAATCCCGGATTGGTGGAGCATCTTTGCTTGCACAGTAACTTCCATGCTGCCAGACTTTGGTCATGCGAGAAAAAGAACTGCGACTATCGCTGATCTGCTATGGCGGAGTGAGCCTGGCGATTTATATGCATGGCGTCACACGTGAAATTTGGCACATGATCCGTGCTAGTAGGGCGTATCATGACGCAACAGCCCCCGGCCACGGCAGCGAGGGAATCTATCATGACATCATCGCCGACATGGAGCGCAACAGTGGTGTAAAATTGCGTGTACTCGCAGATATCGTCGCGGGTGCTAGTGCAGGTGGTATAAACGGCATTTTCCTGTCGCAGGCGATCGTGACTGGCCAGTCCCTCGAACCGCTAACCGACATGTGGCTTGAAATGGCTGATGTCGATACCCTACTTGATCCTGATGCTCGACCGCTGTCGCGCTTTTCGAAATTCTGGGCAACGCCGATTGCGTGGGCGGTGCTTCGCCGCAAGGGTGGAGCGATCGAACGCCTCGTCTCTGATGATGCCAAAGAGGAGGTTGCCAGCAAGTTGTCCCGTTTCGTCCGGGCACGCTGGTTTGCGCCACCTTTCGGAGGCGAAGTGTTCTCGACGTTATTGCTCAATGCATTGAACGCGATGGCGTCGAGCAGCCCCGGCCCCAAATTACTGCCCGCGGGACAACCACTTGACCTGTTTGTAACAGTCACCGATTTCAACGGCCATGATCAGGTCCTTCGCCTCAACAGTCCGCCGCAGGTCACAGAATCTGAGCATCGCATCACAATTGATTTTTCAACTCGCGGGCGCGGGGATCTGGCCGATATCCCCGAGTTGATTTTTGCGGCCCGCGCGACCGCCAGCTTTCCAGGTGCATTCCCGCCATTTTCTGCGCGCGAACTCGACAGGGTGCTGGCAAACCACGACATCGAATGGGACAATCGCAACGTGTTTCTCAAGCGGATATTGCCACAACAATTTGCTGTCGGCGCGGCCGATGACACCATGTTGATCGATGGTTCGGTGCTCGCCAATGCACCTTTCAACCAGGCAATAAATGCTCTGCGCAATCGGCCCGCGCGGCGCGAAGTTGATCGCCGTTTTGTATATATTGACCCCAAACCTGGTCGACCCAGCTTTCGCTTTGGTAGAAGAAATGCTGATGGCACTGCAGACATGCAACGCAAACCGCCTGGTTTTTTCGCCACGATACTTGGCGCAACGTCGAACATTCCGCGGGAGCAACCTATCAGGGATAGTCTTGAAAAAATCACCGGTCGGTCAGAACGCATTGAACGGATGCGTCATGTCATCGGGAGTCTGCAAGCAGAGGTCGAACAGACCGTGGAAGCATTGCTCGGAAAAACATGGTTTCTGGCACAGCCGACCGCAGCCCGAATGCAAAAATGGAGACAATCTGCCCAGGAAAAAGCGATAACAGCTGCCGGGTTCAGTTATCAGGCATACGGCCATCTCAAACTGGCAGGCGTGGTCGACGATATTATTGCAACAGCGCGGCGAAGCTGGCCGGAAGGTACCGCCGAACACTTCCATTTGCTGCGCAAATCGATTTGGCAGGACATCCACAGACGCGGGCTTGATAATATGGCCCGCGCCAAGGGCACTGGATCATCTGCCGAAGCAATCGCTTTTTTTCGCCTGCATGATCTGCGGTTCCGTATTAGAAGGTTGCGGTTCATGGCGCGCCACCTGACTGATGAAGTTGAAAACATCATTGAAACGCCCGATGCCGGCATCGGCAGGATGCGCGACGCGATCTACGAATGTCTTGCGGTTTTTCTCGATCTTGAAACTGCTGAACATCTAGGCATTGATTTCGCTCTGGTGGTAAAGGAGGGGGTAGTGCATCCGGCTGCAATGATCGATCACTTAGCCACCCAACGTGACTTGATTGCGGCAGATACGAAATCAGACGAGATATTGTGCAAGGCGCTCCTGGGGCTGCCGGTGGATGCCCGTCGCACCATGATGCTAGGCTATCTCGGCTATGCACTTTACGACATAGCAACACTGCCGCTTCTGCAGGATGAAGGATTTGACGAATTTGACCCAGTCAAGGTCGACCGCATCTCTCCCGACGATGCCCCTACAATCCGAAAAGGTGGAGCAGCTGCCACGCTGAAAGGCATCGAATTCAATAATTTCGGGGCTTTCTTCAGCCGGACTTATCGCGAGAATGACTATCTGTGGGGTCGCCTACACGGCGCTGACCGGCTTATCGACATCTTGATTTCCGCTTTGCCACATGGAAGCAGCGTCAGTGCAGAAGACACGTTGCGTTACAAGCGGTTGGCATTTCACGCCATCCTCGACCAAGAAGAACCACGATTGCAACGGGTTGGACAACTTATTTCATCATTGAGGAACGAAGTGGATGCAATCGCGTCTTAGCCATCGCTTCATTTTACAATTGAATAGACAGTCTCGACAAAGCGGTCCGCAGAAATAAAACCATCTGCTTTTACGCCATATCCATCAGCGGGACGAGCAGTCTTTATTTCCTCCAGCGTCTTGCCTTCTTTAATACCGGCTTCAACTTTGGCAATCACGCCTGCCACCATGTTGCGGTAGTTTACGAGATCAGATCTTCTGGCCACGCCACCATGGCCTGGAATTATTTTCGTTTGTTCATCGGCTATGGCCAATACCTTGTCAGCAGCGCTGACTAGGCCACGGACGTTCCCGCCACTACTCGTGTCCACAAATGGAAAGCTGATACCAAACATGAATAGGTCTCCCATGTGTATCACATTGGACTTCGTCCAATGAATGATCGAGTCGCCGTCAGTGTGGCCAGCTGGCATATGGATAACGCGAACCTCATCACCGTTCAAAAACAGTTTCAATCCATCGGAATAGGTAATGACTGGCAGAGCCGCTTTTGGAGCCGGGGGCACGACATTTCCAGCAAGGCTCGCGCCCTCGACCATACGGACGCGGACGTTCTCATGTGCCATGATCAAGGCACCTGCATTGCCCAAATTCTCGTTTCCGCCAGTGTGATCAAAGTGCCAATGCGTGTTGATGAGGAACTTGACCGGAGTCGCGCCAAGATCTCTCACGGCCTTTTGGATTTTCTCGGTCAATGGAGCAAATTGGTCGTCAATCAGAATGGTTCCGTCAGGACCGTAAGAAACGCCGATATTGCCACCTGCCCCGCGCAACATAGCAAGGCCTGGAGCGAGTTTTTCGGCCTGAATTTCGACTTTGCTGAAATCTTGCTGTGCGTGGGCTTGGTTTGAAGCAAGGCAGAATACCAATGCCAAAAGCGTGCTTGTGCTTCTCATCGCGGCGATCTCCTGGAAATGTTCTTTGCGACGATTAGCCACACATCCTGCTTAAGACCAGCCAAATTCAGGAAGACGGCCACCGTATTTCACCTGTATCAGTGAGAAGTTTCAACATCACCGCGGCACCGCATTGTTGTGACTTCGCCGTCGCGCTCCACTTACGATCGGCAACATATTTCCCGCGCGAGTAATGGCTGGAAAAGCTCCATAGATACGGCGATGCCACCCCATAGGGCCGGTATCCAAAGCCATTATATGCCTCGAGCCTGAAAAGTGTGCGCTCGAGGGTCCAGTCTGCCTGGCCTACAAATCCAAGCAACCGGAGGGCATCGCGGGCACTTGATTCCCAATCCGACGGCGGCAGCCACTTGGTTGGACGACCAGCAGGCACCTGTCGTGTCCGCGAACTGAGCGGAAAATCCCCATTGTGCAAATGCGCGCGAAAATTGAAGCTCGATTCAAGCGCATGGCAAATGGCGATGAAATACCAAGGCACATCGGTGTCTTTCGAAACCGACGAGTATCGCAACTTCGATTTCTGCATCATGGTCAGATGCCAGTCTGCTGTTTCGGCATATTCAGGCCTAATCCTGGCACTGTTGAACAACCTTGCATATTCTGGCCTGAGCGTCGAATAATCCTTGGCACGGCTCAAAGGTAATGCACTCTCTTGCTCGCGAGGTTCCGGAATTGGCTCGGTGCCATCGGGCAGCATGATCTTCGGTAACGCTATAGCCCCATCTCCGCCCGGCACGATCCGCGCATAAGGCACGTTGATCGCAGCGGCGTCATCATCTTGGATTGCGATGAGCGCATCGGGTAATTCGCGCTGTGTTTGGTGAAGCTCTGCCAGAAGCCCCCCTGCTTCATCTGCCAACCCGACATCAGCCAATTCGCTGCGATCGATCAAAGCAACAAGCCGCGGCATCAATCGTTGATACAGCAACGGCTCAGTGGTTGGAATTTCTTCGCCTTTATGACGTTCAAGCATCGAGCTGGGCAGATCTTTGCGGTCGGCTTCGCTCTCAAGCCGCAGGACCTTTGCTATTGCCATAGCAATATCAAGCGGCTTTTCTGGAAGCCGTTTCAAAACCTCTCGAGGTACCTTGATACCAAATAGCCGAAGATCTTGGGCAAGGAGTGGAGCATTGGTGAGAGCCGCGCCAGAGACCACCAGCGCCCATTTCAAAAGTTCCCGTTTTTGGAAACTGTGCTCGTCCATCGAGTCTCTCCCAAGTCATTCATTTAACATGGAAGTAGGATCCAGTCGAATCAGTCCGTGAACTCGTCCCATATCTCCTTGACGCGATCGAAGAAACCGCGAGATTGTGGGCATTCATCACCGGTTTCGGTTTCCCTGAACTCGCGCAGGATTTCTTTTTGCTTGGCTGACAAGCGTGATGGCGTTTCCACGTCGATCTGAATGACCATATCGCCCCGACCACGCCCCTGGAGCACTGGCATGCCAGCCCCGCGTTGGCGCAGTTGCTTGCCGGACTGGATGCCTTCGGGAATCGTGATCATGTGCTCGGCACCGTCAAGGCCGGGAATGCGAATCTCGCCACCCAAGGCCGCAGTGGTGAAGGTCACTGGCGCGCGACAGAAAAGGGTTGTGCCGTCGCGCTCAAACATTTTGTGACGGCTGACATGGATGAATATATAAAGGTCCCCAGCGGCCGCACCATTTGGACCAGCTTCGCCTCTTCCTGCAACGCGAATGCGAGTGCCCTCGTCCACACCCGGCGGTATGTTGACAGAGATCGTCTTGCGTTCATCGACCCGGCCATCGCCATTACATGTCTTGCAGGGATTTTCGATGACCTCTCCGCGGCCTTGGCACGTCGGGCAGGTGCGTTCTACAACAAAAAATCCTTGTTGAGCTCGAACTTTGCCATGGCCGCCACAAAGGTTGCAACGGCGCTTTCCGGACCCAGGCGTCGCACCTGTACCTTCACAGGTGCCGCAAGCTGATGCAACATCGATAGTGATATCTGCCGATTTTCCGTGGAATGCCTCATCGAGAGTTATTTCCAGATCATACCGCAGATCGGCTCCCCGAGCGGCGCCACGTTGGCGTCCACCACCAAAGGCATCGCCAAAAAAGCTTTCGAAAATATCGGAGAAATCGCCAAAACCTGACCCAGCTTGTCCGCCGCCACCCATGCCACCGTTTTCAAAGGCAGCCTTGCCGTATCGATCGTAGGCAGCGCGCTTTTGCGGGTCTTTCAAGACGTCATATGCTTCGCTTATAGCCTTGAACTTGGCTTCGGAATCAGCACAGCCGGGATTTCGATCAGGATGGCATTCCATCGCTAATCGTCGATACGAGGTTTTCAGCGTCTTTTCGTCCGCTGTGCGCTCTACTTCCAGCAATTCGTAATAATCAATGTCGAGACTCATAGTCGACTAACCCCCGTT
>JBATDO010000468.1:0-6429 GCA_049663505.1 Sphingorhabdus sp. | reverse complement strand
GGTCACGGCCGATAAAGCCTTCGCCAAGGTCATTGCCACCTGCGCAGAGCCACAAGATGATCGGCGCGAGACCTGGATCAACAAGGATATCGAAGTTGCTTTTTGTGCGCTTCACCAGCTGGGATACGCGCACAGCATTGAGTGTTGGAAAGGCGATGTACTGGTTGGCGGGCTTTACGGGCTTGCACTTGGCCGTGCATTTTTCGGCGAGAGCATGTTTTCCAGGACCACGGATGCTTCAAAGGTCGCTCTGATTTGGTTGATTTCAAGGTTGAAATTTGGCGGTTTCACGCTGCTGGACTGCCAGTTCATGACAGGTCACCTGGCGAGCCTTGGTGCTGTTGAAATCAGTCAGGTGAAATATTTGAAAATGCTGGCAAGCGCGCTCAGTGGCGAATTTCAGGGTTCGATGCTTCTGGCCTCGTCCGCGGCGGGGGATGCAGGAGCGGAAGGTGGCGGCGATTGGGGTGCACTCGATGGTTTTTTAGCTGCAGGAGCCGGCGCAGTTTCCGACGACTTTTCTTCCCCTTCTTCACCTGGAAAACGCATTTTGCAGGCCTTGACCCAAACGTCGTAAATCGGGTGTTCAACGACATTGGCGGCAGGGTTTTCCTTGAACAGCCACCCGGAAAAAACCTGGTGCCATTTTTCAGGGTCAGTGGTGCCTGGAGGGCGCTCACGGACGATCAGTTGGACAAAGGCTCCCTGGTCAGGGTATGTTTCCCAAGGCGCTGTTTTCTCGCAGGCACGCAAGCGAACGACCACCTTGCCAAATCGAATAGCTTCGCCAGGTTTTAGCTCGATGTCGCGAGTCTGGCCATTGCGCTTGTTAAGCAGTCCCAGCACCGCGACACGCTCCGCCATTGGCGTCCCGAGCGCTCGTTCGTCGGCAGCTATGACAGGGTCCTTACTGGCCTGTGCCTTGCCTGATTTTTCAGGTGCCAATGCGTCGTCCGAATTGTCGGATGTGCCACACGCAGCCAGCGCTGCCAAGATTGGCAACATGAGCAGACTGCGGCTAACGGTCATGATTCGCCGGGACTCCAAGCCTCGTAATCACCTGTTGCACGAGCACGGTGCCCGCCGCGTTCAATCGCACCAGCCGGGCGATAGGCGCCCTGGGTACCAGTCAAATTTGGAACGGCTGGTGCTTCGAATCCTCGCGCAGGCGGCAAATAGCTTTCCGGATCCCCATCATGCGTGTGGTGGAGCCATCCATGCCAGTCCGGCGAAACCCGGCTAGCATCATTCGCGCCGTTATAGATCACCCACCGTCGCTTGGCGTCGCGCGATTGATAGTAGCGATTGCCCAATACGTCACTCCCCACAGCGACACCCTTGCGCGCGCTGTAAAGGGCTGTTCCGATGGTGGCGCCGTCCCACCAGGTGAAGATTTTCGCGAGAATACCCATGGGTCTGGCGATTAGGGCGAAGTTTGCTGCCACGCAATCCTTATTTGGCTTCCCAAATCACCTTGTCACCGGCGCCAATACCTAGTTCGCTGGTCAACCCGCCCCGCAATTCGAGTACTGCCACGACAGGTTCCCCTGCTGCAACGGCCGCGGTCGAATAGGGCACCGTGTTTTCGGCTATGCTCTCGATCGTGCCGTTCGCCCGGATGAATATGATGTCGAGCGGAATGACGGTGTTCTTCATCCAGAAACTCGCCACGCGAGGCTCGCCAAACGGGAATATCATGCCGGCATTGTCTGCGAGGTCAGTGCGGAACATCAGGCCCTTGGCCTGCTCCATCGATGTGGCTGCGACCTCGACGGAAAATGTTGACGTCTTTGCTCCGCTTGTGATGCACAATGTCCTAAGGTTTAGGCCTGCTGGGGATTCTCCAAGGTCTGCCCCTGCTATACAGCCCCCGATTTTGCTGCCACCGCTTGCAGGAAGCGTGCATGCGGACAAGCCCAGACACGTCGCCATGACTGCAATCTTGAGCCTTTGTCGAGAAAGGAAATATGGAGCGCGCGTCATTTGCTGCTTCCCTTATCGATTTTGGCGCAACTTATTGCAGCGTTTCCTGCAAGCTTGATGAAGCACGTGCCCTGTCCATTGATTGTCATATTGCCTGACCCACGATTGAAAATCTCTGTGCCTTCTTCAACTGTTGCGGTTGAGACGGCATTGCCAATATGTTCGAGACGAAGCTTGCGCATCTGCACCTTTTCACCGTCGAATGTACCTGCGCCGTCGATCGTTACACGCGCATCCCTTGCAGAACCGCCCCCGATATCGACCCGGCCATTGCCATTTATCGTCGCTGCAAACTGATCGGTCAATAGTCGCCCGACCGATATCTTGCCGTTGCCAGCAACCATGAGACGCGATGATGTATGCTGTCGGATTTCAGACACGGTGAGCGTGCCATTACCACTCAGGGTCAGGTCCTTGATTGCCTGGGTGGTGAGCGTAAGCTGCAAGGGCGTGCTGATGGGTGTGCCTGCCTGGTTGTTGAGGTTACCTTGCAATCGCACCCGTAAGGTAGTTCCGATTCTGTCGAGCTTGAGCAATTCGAGCGTTCGCTTGTCTCCACTCGCCATCGCGGATGGAGATTTTCCAGTCTGCACAACGACGTTTATGTCGCCAATAACAACGATGTTTTCAAAGCTGGCGACGAGTAGCTTGCGTTCTGCCGAATGTGCGGTTGGCGCTGCCATCGCTGCCGTCGCCAGCATCGCTGCGATACTTAATTTGGCAAATATGCTTCGCCCCACTCTACCCAGCCCAGCCATCTCGGTGTCCTCTTCATATAGTGGCCTTGCATTGCATTGGTAACAAATCCAGCCTGCGATATGGCCTGAGTTACAGGTCGGGTCAAATGGCATCCACCAGCAATGTTTTTCCATAGCGGTTCAATTCGGTGCTGCCAGGCGGCGGGAGAGTGGTCTGGCGCCAGTCCGTGTTCCACGAACAGGAGGCGGCCATTGGGCCGCAGAACGCGTCTTGCTTCTGAAAGGGCGGCGGCGGGATCATGCACGGAGCACAATGTGAAAGTTGTCACGACACAGTCAAAGCTCCCCGAGTCGAACGGCAATTCCTCGGCAATGCCTGCAACGAAGTTGGCTTGATGACCTTGTCTTGCAAGTTCGCGATGGGCGCGATCCATGAGCTCGGCCGACGGATCTACGCCGGACAATGATTTTATGGCCGTCCAGTCATAATGCTCCAGGTTTGCAGCCCCTCCGCATCCCAATTCAAGGACGTCACCTGACGCGTTCGGAATTACCCTCGCTCGGTCACGCATGACTGCAGGTTGGCGGCAGCAGCAGCCGATTAGCCGCGGCACGACATATTTGTCCCAGAATCCGTTCATCGACTGAGAGCTATCGCCGATCAGCGCAGGAATGCAAAGCAATGTTTCAAGTGCAGTTGATCCTGCCGGATCCGATTGTGGATGAAGAGCATTTGGCTCCACCCGCTACAGTGATTTCGCCGCTACCTGCAATTTCTGCATCGACCTTTCCTGTGGCAGTCAGGCTGACATTGCCCGATCCGGCAATCGACACGTCTGCATTGGTGCTGGCCAATTTCGCTGCATCGATGCTGCCCGATCCGGCCACATCATAATCGGCCTTGTCGACCTTGCCCGCCAATTTGACGTCTCCCGAACCGGCAATGTTGCTCTCGACTTCCTTGGCCACAAGGTCTGTTACCGTGAGATTGCCCGAACCTGCGATTTCAACGACGACTTTGTCACCAGTCATTTTGTCGGCGCTAAAGTCACCCGATCCGGCAAGCGAGGCTTTCGCCAATGTGGGTGCGGTTACCGTAATTGTCGCACCTTCGCTGTTCTTGCCCCAATATTTGCCTTTTTCACGTCCGATTATGATAGTTCCGTCTTCGACCCGGTAGCGCAGCTTTGCCACAGAATCTGCATTGCCTGACGCCTTGATGCTGAAAGTCGTGCCCGTTACAAATATGATATTGTCAGGGCCCATCGCCTTCAGGCGAGTGAAGCTGTCGGTTACCGCTGCGCTGTCGGTGATGCTTTTAGCGTTAGAAAAGTCGCTGGTACCTTCCTTGATATCCTCGGCTGCATCAAATACGGAATAGCCGCATGCAGACAACAAGAGTGCGGCAAGGGGGAAAAGAATTGTCTCTTTGGGCATCGGTCACACTCCATCTGTATTGTATGTATAATACAGCAAGTACAAGGTGCTGCAACCAAAAAAAGGGCGCCGTTGCCAGCGCCCTTTTAATCAAGTCGGCAAAATGGATTTACTCGGCTTTTTCATAATATTGCGGCGCTGCCTCGTTCAGTATTGCGAGAATCTTCTGCAAGGCGGCCTTCTCATCAGTTTTTTCCATCGCGGCAAGCTCTCGGGCAAGACGGCTTGAAGCGGCTTCGAATATCTGACGCTCGGAATAGCTTTGCTCTGGTTGATCATCCGGACGGAAAAGGTCACGGGTCACTTCCGCAATCGAAACAAGGTCGCCCGAGTTGATCTTTGCTTCGTATTCCTGCGCTCTTCGCGACCACATCGTGCGTTTCACTTTTGGTTTACCCGTCAAGGTCTGCATGGCTTCTTTCAAGGTCTTGTCAGATGAAAGCTTACGCATGCCGACGCTCTCGGCCTTGTTGAACGGTACGCGAAGCGTCATCTTTTCCTTTTCGAAGCGCAAAACGTAAAGTTCCAGTTGCATTCCTGCAATTTCGGAATTTTGAAGCTCGATGACGCGTCCTACCCCGTGCTTGGGATAGACAACATAATCTCCAACATCGAACATTACAGCGGTTGACGCCATAGCTTGGACCCTTTCTGATTGTATGGGCGAATAAGATGTGCCAGCGAGTGTCGCGTGCCCCGATCGGCCGGCCTGTTCGTCCCTTGCGCTATGTTGCGTTTGCTTATGCAAACGTTGACCGTTTTTCGGTCTGCAAAGCTATTGTAACAGATTCGTAGCAAAAATTCAATGCTGCTTTATTTGGTGTCAATAGTGCGACTCACGCCAGTTCAAATAGCACTTAATTTGCGCACTCGATTGTCACCGTCTTCATGGTCGCCCGCGCTGATCGGTTTGATATCGGCTGAATTCATCCAGCACAGGTCCATGTGGCCAAGCACTCGGTCATCGTGACTGCGAATCGTAACAGGCAGGATTGGTTGCCTGTCGGTATCGTCCACGAGGACAGGATTGGAAGAAATGCCCGTACCCCATTTTTCGCCCCATTGGCGTAGCGCAATCATGGTCGGCAAGAGGTCCAAGCCTTTTTCCGTCAGGCGATATTCTACTTTGCGCCGGTCATCGGGGCAGGGTGTACGGTGCAAAATGCCGCTTTCGGTCAAGCGCGTCAGCCGGTTTGCAAGGATGTTGCGGGCGATTCCGATCTCGGAGAGAAACTCTTCAAAATGGCGTACCCCATTGAACGCAGCTCGCAAGATCATGAAGGACCACCGTTCGCCCATGGCTTCCAGCGCGGTCGGCAATCCGCATTCGATGATATCGGCTAGCGACTCTCTCAATTCACCCATAAAATAACCTCTCGGCGCAACCTGTCGCGCCAGCAGCAGAAAATCAACCTAATATCAGTTTTAAGTTGCAACTAGAAACCTAATCCAATAAGTAGCGATTCGCAACTGGTTTTCCAGAGCGCTCTATCCCGATCTTCAGCCATCAAGGCCAGGACGTGATTTGAAAATTAGCAAAGCTAAAAAGGACAATATAATGACCCTCTCCCATCTTTCCACCCGCTTCGTGGCACTCGCTGGTGCCGCGTTGATCAGCACTACCCTTCTTTTTGTTGCACCGCAGGCACATGCTGCGAACGGACCTTATTACAAGATCGTTCTGGCGCAGCCGGCAACCGCCGAGCAGGAACTGCTTCGCGGCGTTTTTGTAAAATGCGAAGGTGAAAATTGCCGCGCCCCACTTGCAAGCACCGCTCCCAAGAACATGTGCATCAGCATCGCGCGCGAATTCGGCGAAGTAACGGCGTTTACCGCGGGCGAACGCGTGTTCGGGGCCGACGAAATTGCAGCCTGCAATGGCAAGAAAAAGGAAGCCATTGCAAAGAACTAGGTTTTAACTGACGATATTTTTTGGTTCTCGCAGCCCCTTACTCCCTCCCGCTGGTCACATGACCTGGCAGTTTGAGAACCAAAACCCTCGCGCCGGAGGCGTCCTGATCATGCAGTTTTGTGAGATCATGACGTTGCCGGTGCATTTTTTTGTTGCAACTGCGAGGGATTGCCCGATCTTGGGCTGATATGATGCGGCAATATGAACTGGTTGAACGGGTCCGGGCCTATGACCCCGATGTCGATGAAGATCGGCTCAACCGGGCATATGTTTTTACCGTCCAGATGCACGGCACGCAAAAACGCGCAAGCGGGGACCCATATTTCAGCCATCCCGTCGAAGTCGCGGGATTGATGACCGACCTGAAGATGGATGAAGACACCATCATCACTGCCTTGC